>JBJTEN010000200.1:0-5393 GCA_046092925.1 Phenylobacterium sp.
TCGCGCGAGGCCTTCGGCCGCAAGATCGCCTGGCTGGGCGGCAATGTGGAGATCATCTCCCGCGCCCGCATCGACATCGAGGCCATGCGCCTGATGGTGCTCAAGGCCGCCAAGGCGATGGACGTCCTCGGCAACCGCGAGGCCCGGGTGTGGGTGCACATGGTCAAGGCCATGGTGCCGGAGCGGGTCTGCCAGATCATCGACCAGGCTATCCAGATGCACGGCGCCACCGGCGTCTCGCAGTGGACGCCCCTGTCGCGGATGTACACCGGCCAGCGGACCCTGCGCATCGCGGACGGCCCGGATGAGGTCCATCACCTGGTGGTCGGCCGCCACGAGATCCGCCAGTATGAAGGCGGCGGCGAGGACCAGACCTCGGGCGTCGTCTGGCGGAACTGACGGAACGCGCGGACGGCGGCCCGGCAGGGTCGCCGTCCCGTTCCAGGGGAGGCCCCTATGTCCGAAGGCGAAGCCGAGATCACCGAGGTGCGCGCGGCGCACCGCTTCGACGAGGCCCGGCTTGAGGCCTGGCTGGATGGCCGCCTGGAGGGGTTTCGCCCACCCCTGACCGTCCGCCAGTTCGAGGGCGGGCATTCCAACCCCACCTTCCTGATCGCCTCGCCGGACCGCCGCTGGGTGGTCCGCAAGAAGCCGCCGGGCGACCTCCTGCCGTCGGCCCACCAGGTCGGGCGCGAGTACACGGTGCTGAAGGCCCTCGGCGGCTCCGGCGTGCCTGTGCCCACCGTCCGCCTGCATTGCGAGGACGCCTCGGTCATCGGCTCCGAGTTCTTCGTCATGGACTGGGTCAAGGGCCGGATCTTCCTGGATCCCTCCTTGCCCGGCATGACCCCGGCCGAGCGCCGCGCCGTCTTCACGGACTACCTGAAGGTGCTGGCCCGGCTGCACGCGATAGATCCCGCCGCCGTCGGCCTCGCCGACTACGGGCGGCCGGGCAATTTTTACGAGCGCCAGATCAGCCGCTGGGTGCGCCAGTACAAGGCCGCCCAGACCGACGACCATCCCGACATGGAGCGGCTGATGGCGTGGCTCCCGGCCCACATGCCGGCGGAGAGCGAGACGCGGATCGTCCACGGCGACTTCTCGATCCGCAACTGCATGCTTCACCCCACCGAGCCCAGGCTCGCGGCGGTGCTCGACTGGGAGCTTTCGACCCTGGGCGATCCCTATTCGGACGTCGCCTACACGACCCTCTTCATGATGGGCGAGACGCCGCAGAAGACGATCACCGACCTGGGCATTCCCTCCCAGGCGGAGATGTTCGAGATCTACGCCGAGGCCTCGGGGCGCCCGCCGCTGAAGGACTGGAGCTTCCACCTCGCCTTCACCCTGTTCCGCATCGCGGCCATCAATCAGGGGGTCTACAAGCGTGGCCTCGACGGCAACGCCTCGTCCGACCGCTATGTCGAGGCCTATCCCTCGATCCAGCGCTACGCCGCCCGGGCCTGGTCCATCGCCAACGGGGGTCCGGCGGTTGTCTGACAGCCTGCTCGAGCGTCGTAACCGGGCCTTCGGCGCCGGGTCGGCCCTGTTCTACGAGACCCCCCTGCACATCGTTCGCGGCGAAGGCGCCTGGCTCTACGACGCCGGGGGCCGGCGATATGTCGACATGTACAACAACGTCCCCTGCGTGGGGCACGGCAACCCGGCGGTGGCCGGGGCCATCGGCCGCCAGCAGGCGACGCTGAACGTCCATTCCCGGTACCTGCACGAGGACATCATCCGCCTGGCCGAGCGGGTGGCCGGCCTGCACGGAGACTTCGCCGAGAGCGTGATCTTCTCCTGCTCGGGCACCGAGGCCAACGAGATCGCCCTGCGGATGGCGCGCATGGCCACCGGCCGGCGCGGCATCGTCTGCACGGACGCCACCTATCACGGCAACTCGGAACTGGTGGGGGCCATGAGCGGCCTGCCCGCCGGGTCGGACCGGGCGCGGGGCTTCCGCAGCTTTCCCTTCCCTCAGACCTTCCGGACGCCAGAGCCGGGCCTGTCCGGCGAGGCCCTGACGGAAGCCTACCTCGCGGGGCTCGACCGGGCCATGGACGCCCTGGAGGCCGCCGGCGACGGGATCGCGGCCCTGATCGTCTGCTCCATCCTGGCCAATGAGGGCCTGCCGGAACTCCCGCCCGGCTTCATGGGCAGGGCCGCCGAGCGGGTGCGGGCCCGCGGGGGCCTCATCATCGCCGACGAGGTGCAGTCGGGGTATGGCCGCACGGGCCAGTGGTGGGGCTATCAGGTCACGGGCTTCACGCCGGACATCGTGGTGACGGGCAAGCCCATGGGCAATGGCGTGCCCCTGGCCGCCACCACGGCCTCCCGCGCCCTGGTCGAGGTCTTCCGGTCCCGGACCCGCTATTTCAACACCTTCGCCTCCAGCCCCCTGCAGGCGGCGGCGGGGAACGCCGTGCTGGACGAGATCGAGTCCCGGGACCTGCTGGCCAACGCCGAACGCGTGGGCGCCTTCCTGGAGGCGGAGCTGAAGGCCCGGGTCGGGCGCTGGCCCGGGGTGGCCGACGCCCGGGGCTGCGGTCTCTTCCTGGGGGTGGAGATGGTGGGGTCCGACGGCGCGCCGGACCTCGCCGCCGCCCGGGCGGTCTGCAACGGGCTGAAGGACCGGGGCTTCCTGACCTCCAATGCGGGCGCCTTCAATAACGTGGTCAAGATCCGCCCGCCCCTGGTCTTCAGCCAGGCTGACGCCGAGGCCTTCCTGCCCGCCTTCGACGCAACGCTGGACGCCTTGCATGGAGCGGGATGAAGCCGAGCGGCTCTTCCTGCCCGCCGCCCGGGACGCGGCGCGCGCCTTCCCGGTCGCAGACCCACGTGTATCGCTCGTCACGGTCTCGGAGAACGTCACCTTCCGCCTCACGGACGGCGAGACGGGTGAGGACTGGGTCCTGCGGCTGCACCGGCCAGGCTACAACTCCGCCGCCGAGCTCGAGGCCGAGCGCGTCTGGACGGCGGCCCTGCGCGAAGCGGGGCTGGAGGCCCCCGACCCCCTGCCGGCCCGGGATGGACGCGCCTTCGTCGCCCAGCCGATCGAGGCGACGGGCGAGACCCGGCTGGCGGGGGTGACCCGCTGGATCGACGGCGAGGTGCTGGACGATTTCCTGGAGTCGCCGGACCGGACCGGCGAGCGCCCCTTGTGGTTCCGCCGCCTCGGCGCCCTGGTCGCCCGGACCCACCTCCAGTCCGAGGCCTGGACCCCGCCCCCCGGCTTCGCCCGCACACGCCTCGATGCGGACGGCCTTATGGGTCCGGCGCCCCGCTGGGGGCCCTTCTGGGACCATGCGGCCCTGACCGCCGACGACCGGGACCTGGTCCTGGCGGCGCGGAAAGTGCTGTACGCCCGCCTGTCCGTCCTGCCGAAGGACCGCGCCGTCTTCGGCATGATCCATGCCGACCTGCACCCCGGCAACCTGCTGGTCCGGGAGGAGGGCCTGGCCATCATCGACTTCGACGACGCGGCCTTCGGCTGGCGGATGTATGACATCGCCGTCGCCCTCACCCACCAGCAGACGGCGCCGGACTTCGCGGCCGTCAGGGACGCCTTCCTGGCGGGATACCGGGAGGTGCGCGACCTGCCGGAGGCGGAGGCGGTCCAGCTGCCCCAGTTCCTGCTGGTGCGGGACCTCGTCCAGCTGGGCTGGCTGCACGAGCGGCCGGAAATCGATGCCGGAGACTGGCTTCCCGGCCGGATCGCCCAGGTTCGCCGAGGCTGCCTCGCCCTGCTGGCGGAGGAAGGATCCACCCGTCCGCCCTACCCTTCGATCCCGTAGACCCGCGCCGCCGTCCCGAAGAACATCTGGTCCTTCTCGGCCTCGGAATAGGGGTCGGCGATGCGTTTCAGGCCGTTCCAGAGGGTGCGGTAGGACAGGCTCGCCCGGTCGACCGGGAAGTTGCTCTCGAACATGCAGCGGTCGGGGCCGAACAGGTCGATGGCGGCGCGATACCAGTCGCCCTGGGCGGCGGCGAAGGCGGTGGAGTCCGGGGCGCCGGTCTTGTGCCAGTCCCAGCCATTGATGGGCATGGCCATGCCGCCCAGCTTGACCGTCACGTTCGGGCAGGTCGCCAGCCCGGCCATGTCGGCCCGCCACTTCGGGAAGTACTCATCGCGCCTGCCGGCATAGGGCCCGATGCCGAGCGGGCCGCCCAGATGGTCGAGAATGATGCTGGCCTCCGGGAAGGCCTGGGCGAGGTCCGTCAGCTCGGGGATCTGGGGGTGGAAGAGCCAGGCGTCGAAGGTCAGGCCCCGGGCCGCCAGCCTTGCAAAGCCCCGCCGGAAGGTCGCGTCGAGGTAGAGGTGCGGCGGCGGGTGGTGGTGCGAGGGGCGGATGGCGTCCGAGGCGTCCCAGGCGGCGGCGTGGCGTATCCCCCGGAACAGGCCTTCGCCGGCCTCCAGGTGGGCGTCGAGCAGGGCGTCGACCTCATCCGGGGCCAGAAGGTCGGCCGAGCCGACGATGCCGGCGATCCGCGCGCCCTTCCCGTCGCGGGAGGCCCGGGCGACCTGGGCGACGAAGGCGCTCTCGCCGGCGCGGCGCAGGGCCTCGGGCCCGTCGGTCCGGTAGCCCGTCATGCACTCGACGAAGACCGTGGCTTCGACCCGGTGGCCGTCCCCGGTGTCCGCCCTCAGCTCGTCCAGCAGGTAGGCCGGTCCCGCCCCGGCGGGCCAGAGATGGTGGTGCGGGTCGAGGATCCGCCGTCCGGGATCGAGGATCGGCTCCGGGCCGGGCGCGGCTTCCGTCGCGGATGGCTTGTCCATGAGGCGGGCCTCCCCTAATCGCTTCGGGGACGGCGGCTTGCCTGCCGACCGACCCGCCCCCAGACTGGACCCGGCGGGCCGAAGGCTCAAGGTTTGGCGCCCGAGGCCGGACCGCAAAGGGAGGAGCAAGATGGACCTGTCCTACAGCCCTGAATACGAGGCCTTCCGCACCGAGGTGCGCAGATTCCTCGAGACCCACCGCAGCCAGGCCCCGGGCCATGGCGGCGACGGCCTGAGCTGGCAGAGGCTCCTGATCGAGAACGGCTACGCGGCCCGCACCATCCCGCGCGAGTACGGCGGCTTCGGCGCCGAGCCGGACATTCTGAAGTCGCGCATCATCGCCGAGGAATTCGCCCGCGCCCAGCTCTCGCCCGGCCTGGGGGGCCAGGGCATCTCGCCGCGCAGGGTCGGGGCGATGAACTGGCGCTTCTGCTCCTCCGACCCCACCTCGAGCAGGGTCGGGACCAGCATGGAGATGCCCTGGCCGCCCAGACCGGGCGACAGCTGGGCCCGGGCGAACTCCTCGGCGATGATCCGCGACTTCAGGATGTCCGGCTCGGCGCCGTAGCCGCCGTACTCGCGCGGAATGGTGCGGGCGGCGTAGCCGTTCTCGATC
>JBJTEN010000201.1:0-7287 GCA_046092925.1 Phenylobacterium sp.
GTGCCCGCGGAGCTCGCAGACAGGCTCTTCCAGAGGTTCATGCAGGCTGACGGGTCGATCACCAGGCGCTTTGGCGGCACCGGGCTGGGTCTGTCGATCTGCCGGCAGCTGACCGCCCTGATGGGAGGATCAATCCGGCTGACTTCCAGCTCGCCAAGCGGTTCCACCTTTACCTTTGAGGCGCCCGCACCGCCGACGGCTTCGCCCGGCCTTTCTGACGGGAACGCCGCCGCCGCAGACAGGGTCGATGAAGCCCTTCGCATCCTGGTCGTGGATGACCTGGATATGAACCGGGAGTTGGTCAGGACGCTGCTGGAAGCCGCAGGGCAGTCCGTGGAGGAGGCCTCCAGCGGCGCCCGCGCCGTCTCCCTCGCCATGCAGCGGCCCTATGACCTGATCTTGATGGACCTTCAGATGCCCGGCATGGACGGATTTGCCGCGACCCACGCCATCCGCCAGGTCGCGATTGGCAACCGGAACACGCCGATCATCGCCATCTCCGCAAACGTCATGGACGAGCAGATCCGGCAGATCGAGGCCGCCGGCATGAATGACCACGTGGCCAAGCCCATCGACCCGGGCCGCCTGTTCGCAACCCTGAACCGGTGGGCCGGCGTGAAGGTCTCATCCGAACACTCGCAGGTCGGCCCGGCGGCTCTGACGGGCCCGTAAGCGGCTCGAAGCGACCTCAGGTGCGGATTTTCAGGGCTCCGAGGTAGTCGCGCTTGCCCAGGGGCGCTCCCTTCTGCCGGAGGATGTCGTAGGCGGTGGCGGCATGGAAGTGGAGGTTGGGAAGCGAAAAGGACATCAGGAACCCTTCGGCCGTGAAGGGAATCTGGCTTGAGCCCAGCTTGAAGACGACATCGCGCCCTTCAAGCGCATTCACCTCGTCCGCAGACAGGGCCCTGAGGCGCGACAGAGCGTCGGCGACATGGGCCTGGAGACCCGCATAATCGAGATCCATGGGCGCAGGCGGGCCAAAGACGCCGGCCCTGGCCCCTTCGATGGCGTGGATCGAATGATGAACGACGGAGAGGAGCTGGAACCGGAAAGGGAACATGTCCGACGCCAGCCGCGTCTCGACCACCTCTTCGGGATTCACGCCGGCGTCTGCGCACCAGGCGCGCCCCTTTTCGACAAAGGCGGAGACCGCCCCCACGGTCTGAAGCATTGACCCGACGCTCACATCGTAAAGCGAAATCGCCATCTTTGAACTCCTCTCCCAAAGACCGTCAGTCTAGAGCCTCATCGGCGCGGATGGAACCGATCCCTCTCGGCTCGGTCGGACCGGAGGCGAGCCTGACTGAACTCCGATGAACCCCTACACGAGGGTCTCGCCAGGTAATTCCGGCGCAACCTGAACTTGTGAACTTCAAGGGTCGACAAATCTTTTCTTCATCGTTCCGGAGCAGGCTGGCTGCGCAGGCGAAAGTCGGCGGATCAAGGGACCTGGACAGAGAGGCGATGGAAACGCGACGGCCGGACTCCGGAGTCTTGCTAGAGGGCGACCTGCGACGCCTTCGCGCCTGGCGTCTCCTGTCGGCCAGCACCGTCCAGGACGCCCTCGCCGCCATCGCCATAGCCATAGCCGCGTGGCCCTTTATCGGGGTTACGGCGGCCCTCTGGTGGTTAGCCTTCGTCCTCGCGACAGCGGGAGCGGAGAGTCTGACCCTGGCCACCAGACCCGGCAGATCCGGGATCGCAGACCTGTTCATGCTGATCCGAAGCCTCGCAGCGGCGGGCCTGGGTCTGATTCTCATCTCTGCCTCGGCCCCTGAAGCGGCCCTTGCAGGCCTTGCGATCTGGGGCGCCATGGTCTTCCGCGCCATCGTGGTGGACTACCGCAAGCCACGACAGCTCTGGTTCCGGGTGGGGCCACCCATTGCTGCGGGAATCTGGAGGCAGATCAACACCGCACTCGACCATTGGAACGCCGGACTGGCGCCACTGGTGGCCGCCGACCTGTCCATCCTCATCCTGCTGCTCGCCGTCTTCCTGACCGTCTACATGACCCTGAGCGAGCGGCGGCGGACCTTTGACCGGATACTCTGGGAAGGCGAGGCCAAGAACCGCCAGCTTGAGGACGCCCAGCGCATTGCAGACCTGGCGGAACAGCTGGGGGGATCAGGGCATTTCCGGATTGATCGCAAGACCAAGAAGATGGACCTGTCGACAGGGCTCCTGAACCTCTACCAGATAGACGCCAGCATGGTCGCCGACGGTCCGGGCGAGCTCCTCAAGCTTCACGATGAAGGCGATCAGGCGCGCATCAACCAAGTCTACCGGGAGGTGGTGCAGAGCCGCCTTCCCATCCGGGTCGAGACGCGCAGCAAGCTTCGCGATGGTCGCGTGAAACACGTCCTGACCCAATGCGATCCGGAGCTCGACTCCGGCGGAAATGTGATCGGGATCATCGGCGTTTCGCTGGACGTCACGGAGGCGCGACGACGCGAGGCGGCTCTCTCGGAGAGCGAGGCGCGACTTCGGCTCCTCGCAGACAACATCTCCGACATCGTGATCTGGGTCAGTCCTGCAAGGCGGATCATGTATGCATCGCCGTCGATCCGGGCCCTGGGATTCAGCTCGGACTCGCTGGTTCACCAGCCGCTCGAAGACTTCATTCATCCCGAGGACAGGGCGCGGGCCCGGCTGCTTCTGGACCGGATCTTCGAGACTCATCCGAGTGAAGGGCAGTTGATCGGAGAGTTCAGGTTCCTGATCCGGCGCCGGATCGACGAACCTGTCTGGCTGGAAGGATATGCGAACGCCGTACGGGATCCTGAGGGCCGCCCACGCTCGGCCGTGATCAACTTCCGCAATGTGACCCAAAGGCGGGCCCTGGAAGAGGACTTGCGTCTGGCGAAGACAAACGCCGAGGCGGCGGCCCAGGCCAAGAGCGAGTTCCTAGCCAATATGAGCCACGAGGTCCGGACGCCCTTGACCGGAGTCATCGGGTTCTCGACGCTTCTCTCCCAGACCCCGGACCTGCCCCCTGCCGCCCAGACCTACATCCGGAAGGTGATCACGAGCGGCGAGGCGCTGCTGTCCGTCGTCAACGACATCCTGGATTTCTCGAAACTTGAAGCCGGGCAGGTCGACCTGGATCCGGCGCCCTTTCATTTGAGAAACTTCCTCGATGAGGTGGCGGATCTCTTCAGGCTGCAGGCCGAGGCCAAGGGGCTGCATCTCCAGGTGCAGATTGAAGAGCCTGTGCCGGAGCACGTCATTGCTGACCGGGCGCGGGTTCAGCAGATTCTCGTCAACCTCCTGAGCAACGCCCTGAAGTTCACGGAAGAGGGCTCAATCCGCGTCCAGGCGGCCTATGACCGCGTCCGCCGGCTGCTGGAGGTGTCGGTGATCGATACCGGCGTAGGGGTGGATAACGCGCTGATCGAGAAGCTCTTCCAGCGATTCACCCAGGCGGACGGCTCCATCAGCCGCCGGTACGGTGGAAGCGGCCTGGGTCTCTCCATCAGCCGACAACTGACCCATCTGATGAATGGTTCGATTTCGGCCCGCTCAACTCCGGGGATCGGATCCACCTTCACCTTCAGCGTCTTCGCTCCGCCCTCGACGGAAGGGCCCGAGGAGAGCCCCGATGACGGCATTGAAGACTCACCCTCGAGTCTCAAGATCCTCATCGTCGACGATGTAGAGACCAATCGTGAGATTGTCCGTGCGCTGCTGGAGGCGGCCGGACAGGTTGTCGAGGAGGCTGCAAGCGGGCAGCAGGCGGTGTCGATCGCCGTGCGGGAGACCTTCGACCTGATCCTGATGGATCTTCAGATGCCCGGCATGGACGGTATTGCGACGACCCGGGCGATCCGCGAAGTGTCCCGGGAGAACAGGACCACCCCGATCATCGCGTTATCGGCCAATGTCCTGCCCGAGCAGGTTGCCGAGGCCTATCGCGCCGGAATGAATGACCATGTCGGCAAGCCCATCGTTCCTGCCCTTCTGATTGCGGCGCTCAACCGCTGGGCGGGGGTCCGGATCTCGTCCGACGCGGATCCGGTCGACGCCTGATCGGCGGCGGGTTCCTCGCGGCGGGACCCCGGTCTAGAGTGAGGGCCTGGAGGTTCGAATGATCCGGCGACGAGAGTTTCTGGCGACAGGCGCGGCGGCGGTGGCGGGTCCCACACTGGTCAGGGCCGCGACAGGACTGGTGCGCGTGAGGCTGTCGACACGACTTGGCGACATTCTCCTGGAGTTGCAGGGAGACAAGGCCCCCGCAACGACCGCCAACTTTCTGCGCTATGTGGATCAGGGTCGCATGGATCGGGGCACATTCTACCGCAGGTCGATCCCTCCGGGCGCCGAAGTCTTCGACTATGGCGTCATTCAGGGAGGGCTTCAGAACAATCCCGCCTGGGTGCTCCCGCCGGTAAGGCATGAACCCACGACCCGCACCGGGCTGCGTCATACCGATGGGGCGATCTCCATGGGGCGCAGGGCCCCGGGCTCAGCGACATCGGACTTCTTCATCTGCGCAGGCGACCAGGCCTATCTCGACGCCGATCCCTCGGCCGAGGGCGACAACCTCGGGTTCGCCTGCTTCGGATATGTGATCGACGGCATGGACACGGTCCATAAGATCCTTGCCGAGCCAGTATCGCCGACGGCCGGCGTCGGGGCCATGAAGGGCGAGATGCTCAGGACCCCGCTGCCAATCCGCGCACGGCGGGCCTGAGGTTCACGCCTCCCTGCCCCGGAAGCCAGCCAGGATCTCGGCCAGACGGGGCTCCTCCACCTTGGCGCCGGCGTCCTCCGGGGAAAACCATCGCCTCTCGCGCTGGCCGGCCTCCGGCCAGTCGTCGTGCTCTTCCACAACCTCGAGGGGGTAGACCTCAACCCGCACCGGCTGCAGCTGGCCTCCGGAGAGACGCTTGTCATAATCGAAGACGCCCACCTTCCGGGCGCCGATGCGCCCCTCGACGCCCGCCTCTTCCCAGGCTTCCCTGGCGGCGGCCTGATGGGGTTTGAGCCCACGGATGGGCCAGCCCTTGGGAACCACCCAACGCCGGGTTTCGCGAGACGTAATGAGAAGAATCTCGACACTGCCCTTGCGGCCGCCACGCCAGGCCAGGGCCGCGTACTGGATCAGTCGCCGGGAACCGGAGGGGGTCGCCCGGGGCGCATCCTGATGCTTGCGGTCTGAGCCTGGCTTCATGGCGCCTCCATCCGGCGTTTTGGATCCGGGACTCCCGCAGAGTCGAAGGCGGGGCGCAAGCCTTTCCGGCGGTAGCCCCCGCTTTGGTCCTGAGGCCTTGCCGATCGGTCCGGCTTATGACACCTCGCCTTTACAGCCGAGCGAGACCGACATGACCGACGCCCACCCCGCCTCCGTTTATGATCTGGCGCATGAGGACCAGGCCGAAAATCTCGCCACCTTCGCCATCCTCGTGGACAACGAGCCGGGCGTCCTGCACCGGGTCGTTGGTCTCTTCGCGGCGCGCGGGTACAACATCGAGAGCCTGACGGTCGCGGAGACCGACCGCAATGCGCACACCAGCCGGATCACCATCGTCACCCGGGGCGCACGGTCGGTGCTGGCCCAGATCGAAGCCCAGCTTCAGAAGATGGTGGCGACCCGGCATGTCCAGGACGTGACCCGTGATCCCAATGGCCTGGAGCGGGAACTGGCCCTGGTGAAGGTGCAGGGCCGGGGCGCAGAGCGGGTGGAAGCTCTGCGGATCAGCGAAATCTTCCGCGCCCGGGTCCTCGACACCACCATCGACAGCTTCATCTTCGAGGTGACGGGCGCCTCCTCGAAGATCGACAAGTTCATCGACCTGATGCGTCCGCTGGGCCTGGTGGAGCTGGCCCGGACCGGCGTGCTGTCAATCACCAGAGGGGGCGAGGCCGTTTAACGGCGCGCGCCGCCGCCCCGCCCCCCTGTTTGCTGCGGACCGGTCCTGCTCAGGACAGGATGCGGAAGCGGTAGACCAGAGCGGCGAGAGCCGCGCCGACCGCCGGCGCCAGGAAGAAGAGCCAGAGCTGGGCGAGCGCCTGCCCCCCCGCCATGACGGCCGGGCCGAAGCTGCGCGCCGGATTGACGGAAACGCCGGTGACCTGGATGCCCACAATGTGGATCACGGCCAATGTCACCCCGGTGGCGAGGCCCGCGAAGCCGGCGGGGGCCCGGTCAGCCGTCGCCCCGAGCACCACGATGACGAAAAGGGCCGTCATGATCCCCTCGAAGGCCAGGGCCGACGCCAGGCCGTACTCGCCGAGGTATCCGGGGCCCCACCCGTTCTGGCCGAGATTGGCCGTCGACCCTGCGATCAAGGCGAGAAGAGCCGCGCCTGCCAGCGCACCGGCGAACTGGGCGATCCAGTAGATGATCATGTCCCGGAAGGGCAGGCGACCGGCTATGAAGGCCGCGAGGCTGACGGCGGGATTCACATGGCAACCCGAGATCGGGCCTATGGCGTAGGCCATCGCAATGATGGCGCCTCCGAAGGCCAGCGAGATTCCCAGCTGGCCCACATTCTCCACACCGCCCAGGACGGCTGCGCCGCACCCGAAAAGCACAAGAACCAAGGTTCCCACGAACTCAGCGATCAGTTTTGACATTTCACCCTCCCGTCCTGAAGCCAAGCTGACCCAAATTCGCCAAGGCGTGAATACCGAAATCACGTCCTTCGGAGGCGCGTTGGCGGGGATCGCGGGGCCCGTGTTGAGAAATGTGCGGAAAGGCCTATATCTCCGTCGTCCGGCTCGCCGGACTATGGGGATAAACGCGCACGAAATAAGCGGACTGGACCCGGGTGCGATTCCCGGCGGCTCCACCAAAACCTTTCCTCCGCCCCGGCGGAGCGGTGCGGGGCCGATCAGCATCGACAGACGTGTAAAGGTGTTGCTTTCTCCCGGCCTGGCCCACCGTTTCGGGCTTTAAACTAACTGCGAACGATAACTTCGCTGAAGAAGTTCGTCTGGCCGCGTAAGCGACCAGACGGGTTTCGACCTGAAGCCCTGGCGTCTTAGCAGCGTCAGGCGGGGCCGGGAGGGGGCCTGGCAACAGAACCCCTCCACCTTGCCTTCGGAATTTCGGACGCCCTCACCGGCGGATACATGCCGGCGCCGGCATGGAAACTTGCGCGACAGCCCGGGCGCGCTAGACTCAGGACCCATTAATGGGATTCCCAATCGGATGGTGATCTGATTCATTGGCGGCGTCAGGAGGCGACGTCATGGCTGATTTGTTTTGGCTCTCGGAAGCGCAGATGCGTCGGATCGAGCCGTATTTCCCGAGGTCGCACGGGGTGCCGCGCGTGGATGATAGGC
>JBJTEN010000202.1:0-18163 GCA_046092925.1 Phenylobacterium sp.
CTGGCGCGCGAGGGGCTGGAGGCGCCCCGGCCCCTGGCCGACCCGGACGGCAACCGCGTCACCCTCGTCCCGCCCGGCTGGCGGGGGATCACCCAGGCCGGGATCCGGCTTGCCGTGCGCAGCCTTCCCGCCCACCGGGCCGTCTATGCCGGGGCCCTGGGCCTGGCCGCGGAGCCCTGGGAGGGCGGCGCCGCCTTCCGCGCGGGTGAGACCCTGCTGATCCTCGAGGAGTCCCCCGACGCCCCTTCCGACGCGACCATGCCGGGCGTGGGCTGGCGCTACATCACCTTCCAGGTCTTCCGGGTCGACGCCGAACACGCCCGGGTGCTGGCCGCCGGCGGCCGCGAGGCCATGCCGCCCACCACCCTGGGGACGACGGCGCGCATCTCCATGGTCCGCGACCCCGACGGCAACTGGATCGAACTGTCCCAGCGCGCCTCCCTCGTCGGGACGCTGGAGGCGGGTTGAGGACTTTTCGCAACCCCCCGGTGAATCTGATCTGCGATCCTTGACCGCCTGCTCAGACCGCTTCTCAATCATGCGCGCGGCGGTTTCCATCCGACAGATTGGGACAGGAATCCGTCTCCCTCGGATCCCCACCTGATCACCGGAGCGCCTCATGCCCAGTTACTTCAGCAGCACGGAATTCTCGATCCCGTTGCGACAGGGCTATGCAGGCGCCTCCGTGCACGAAGTCGGCGTGGGGGACTTCAACGGGGACGGCAAGGCCGACGTCATCCTGGCCTACTTCCTCTACCCGCTGGAGGATCGGGGCGTGCCCATCCGTTTCCTGTCCGGGAACGGGCTCGGCGGCTTCACGGACAGCACCGCCACGATTGGAGGATCGATCCCCACATCCGTCCACGCCCGGGAGATTGTCGTCGGCGACTTCAACCGGGATGGACGCGCGGATGTCTTCATCGCCGACCATGGCTATGATGCCAACCCCTTCCCAGGAGCCCAGAACAGCCTGCTGTTCTCTGCCGGGGAGACTGGACTGACCAACAAGACCGCCCAGCTTCCTCAGGTCAGCGACTATTCCCACTCCGCAAAGGCGGCGGACATCGATGGCGACGGCGACCTCGACATCTTTGTGGGAAATGGTGGTGGCGGCCTCGCCTGGGTCCGCCCCTTTTTCCTCAAGAACGACGGGTCAGGCGGCTTCAGCCGGACGACAGAGGGACTTCCCGACTCGGTCGCCAAGGGCTGGCTGAACCACTGGTCTGAAGCCTTCATCGACGTTGACCGGGATGGCGACCTCGACCTCTTTCTCGGCTCAAGCACCAACACTGGCTCCGCCCTGCTCCTGAACAATGGCGGCGGGGTGTTCACGGACTCTGGGCGGACCCTCCCCAGAGGGCTGTCCACGGCGGACGCCGTCGACATCAGCGTCATGGACATCAATCGCGACGGCTGGTCGGACTTGATCGTCAGCTACAGCATTCCGTCCGGGCCAGACATTGTTCGCCAGGTGCAGGTCCTGATGAACGACAGGACGGGGGGGTTCGCGGACGCCACGACCGAGACCCTCCCGGCAGACATGCTCATCGGCCTCTGGATCACGCGGATTCGGCCCGCTGACGTCAATGGCGACGGGCTCCTGGATCTGGTTCTCTACAATGGTTCCCCCACGCCGGTGTACCTGAATGACGGCGCGGGCCGCTTCATCGCCATGCCGGGTCTCGTGCCCAGCAACACCTTTGACAAGGTAAATCCAGGTGACTTCAACGGAGACGGTCGCCTCGATTTCTTTGTGTGGCGCGGCGTCTGGAACGGGGCCGAGCAATTCAGGATCGACCTCGGCCTCGCGCCCCAGGCCTCGCAGACCGGTGGGGCGGGCGTTGACGGCATGATGGGCGGCATGGGCGCCGAGACCTTCTTCGCCGGGGCTGGCGATGATGTGGTTGTGTCCGGCGGAGGCGCCGACTGCGTCAATGGCGAGGCGGGCAATGACCTGATCGCCACCGGCGATGGGTCGGATACGGCCTGGGGGGGCGATGGCGCCGATACAATCCAGGAGGCTTCGGGCACGAACTTCCTGCGCGGGGAGGCGGGCGACGACTCTCTCTCAGGGGGTTCGGGCTTCGACGACATGCACGGCAACATGGGCAATGACACCCTGCGTGGGAATGACGGCGAGGACTGGGTGGTCGGTGGCAAGGAAAACGACCTGCTGTTCGGCTATGCGGCCTTCGACTTTGTATAGGCCAACATGGGCAATGACAGGGTGGACGGCGGAGCCGGCAACGACTGGGTTCGGGGCGGCCAGGGCGATGACTCCGTCATGGGCGGGACCGGCGACGACTGGATCTGGGGCGACCGGGGGAACGACACGATCAGCGGCGGGGCGGGCGCGGACCTCTTCCACGCCACGTCCGGCGCCGGCGTCGACCGGATCACCGACTTTAACTACGCCGAAGGCGACCGGCTGAAGCTGGAGGGAAGCCCCTCGCGGACCATCGCCCAGGTCGGCGCCGACGTCGTGGTCGACATGGGCAATGGCGACCAGGTCATCCTGGTGGGCGTGACCCTGGCCAGTCTGGGGCAGGGGTGGATCCTCTAGCGCCCGGGCCGGGATCGCGGGCAAGCCCGGAGGGGGCATACGCAGGGAGGCGCCCATGGAGCTGGCCAAGCCCCGAGTCGATATCGGGATGTCGACCAACAACCTCGCGTCGGTCCTGGCCTTCTGGCGGGGCGAGGCGGGAACGCCCTTCGATCATCTCCTGTGAATCCGGCGCGGACAGGACCAGCACCGCCACGACGCCAACGGATCGGTCCTGAAGATCAACGCCTATGCCGGGCCGATCCCGACAGGCGAACCGACCGGCTATCGCGAACTCCTTCTGGCCCGGGAGGGTCGGTCCGCACCACGCCTCCCTCGTCGGGAAGCTGGAGGCGGGTTGAATGCTATCCGGCCCAGCCGGGCCGGCGCCTGTCGAGGAAGGCGGCGACGCCCTCGCGGCCCTCGACGCTGACCCGGGCCTGGGCGATGCGGCGGGCGGTGTCCTCCATCAGGGCCTGGTCGATCTCCCGCCAGGCGACCGCGTCCACCAGGGCCTTGGAAGCGGCGATGGCGCCCGGGGCGCAGGCCATGGCCTCCCCGGCGATGCGGTCGGCCGCGGCGGCCAGGGCCGGGGCGTCCTCGACCAGTTCGCTGACCAGGCCCAGCCGCAGGGCCTCGTCGGCATCGAATGTGCGGGCCGAGGCGAACAGGCCGCGGGCGGCGCGCGGGCCGATGGCGGCGACGATGTAGGGGCTGATCGTGCCGGCGATCAGGCCGAGGCGCGCCTCGGAGAAGCCGAATTTCGCGCCGCGCTCGGCCACGGCGATGTCGCAGGCGGCGGCGAGACCGCAGCCCCCGCCCCAGGCTCCGCCCTGCACGAGGGCCACGGTCAGGGCCGGGATATCCCAGAGGGCCTTGAGCATGCGCGCCAGGCCCATGGCGTCGTCCCGGTTTTCCGCCTCGGTCCAGTGGGCGGCGTCACGCATCCAGTTGAGATCGGCGCCGGCTGAGAAGATCTTGCCCGCGCCGCGCAGGAAGACAACGCGGACGCCTTCGGCGGCCTGCAGGGTCTCGAAAGTCTCGTGAAGGGCCCCGATCAGTTCCGCGTTGAAGCTGTTGCGGGCGTCCGGGCGGTTCAGGGTGACGACGGCCACCCCCTCCTGGGTGGTGTCCAGGCGCACCAGATCCGAAGTGGCGTCGCTGTCGAGTCCTTCGACCAGGGGATCGGCGATCGGATGGGACATGGACAGGCTCCGGGCTGGGGGATCGGTCACATACGGAAGACGCCGAACCGCGTCTGCGGGATCGGCGCGTTGAGGGCGGTGGACAGGGACAGCCCGAGGACATCGCGGGTCTGCGCGGGATCAATAATCCCGTCGTCCCAAAGGCGGGCGGTGGCGAAGTAGGGGTCGCCTTCGGCCTCATAGCGCTCGCGGACCGGCGCCTTGAAGGCCTCTTCAGCATCCAGGCGCCAGATCTCGCCCCGGGCCTCCAGGCCATCGCGGCGGATCGTGGCGAGGACGCTGGCGGCCTGCTCCCCGCCCATCACGGAAATGCGGCTGTTCGGCCAGCTCCAAAGGAAGCGCGGAGAATAGGCCCGTCCGCACATGCCGTAGTTCCCGGCCCCGAAGGAGCCCCCGATCAGGACGGTCAGCTTCGGGACCTCGGCGCAGGCGACGGCGGTCACCAGCTTGGCGCCATCCCGAGCGATGCCGCCGGCCTCATATCGACCGCCCACCATGAAGCCGGAGATGTTCTGCAGGAAGAGAAGGGGAATCCCCCTCTGGCAGGCCAGCTCGATGAAATGGGCGCCCTTCAGGGCGCTCTCCGAGAACAGGATGCCGCTATTGGCGAGGATGGCCACGGGATAGCCCCAGATCCGGGCGAAGCCACAGACCAGGGTCTGACCATAGAGAGCCTTGAACTCGTCAAAATCTGAGCCGTCGACAATGCGGGCGATGACTTCGCGGACGTCATAGGGCGCCCGGACATCCTGCGGGATTACGCCGTAGAGTTCGTCCGGATCGAAAAGGGGCGCGCGAGGCTCAGCCAGCAAAGGACCATCCGGCCTGCGGGTATTGAGGGCGGCGACGATGCGGCGGACGATGGCGAGGGCATGAGGGTCGTCCTCGGCCACGTGGTCCACCACGCCTGAGCGCCGGCCATGCACGTCGGCCCCGCCGAGGTCGGTGGCCGAGATCACCTCGCCCGTCGCAGCCTTCACGAGGGGCGGACCGCCCAGGAAGATCGTGCCCTGGCTCTCCGGCCCCGCCCCGCGGACGATGACGGTCTCGTCGGACATGGCCGGGACATAGGCGCCCCCCGCCGTGCACGAGCCCATGACGCAGGCGATCTGGGCGATGCCCTTCGCGCTCATCCGGGCCTGGTTGAAGAAGATGCGCCCGAAGTGGTCGCGGTCCGGGAAGACCTCGGCCTGGTGAGGCAGGTTCGCCCCGCCGGAGTCCACGAGGTAAACACAGGGCAGGGCGTTCTGCTCGGCGATCTCCTGCGCCCGGAGGTGCTTCTTCACGGTCAGGGGGAAATAGGCGCCGCCCTTCACCGTGGCGTCGTTGGCGAGGATCATCACCTCGCGCCCGCTGACCCGGCCGATTCCGGCGATCAGCCCGGATGCGGGCGCCTCGTCGTCATAAAGTCCGAAGGCCGCCAGGGCGCCGACTTCCAGGAACGGCGCCCCCGGGTCGAGTAGGCCCTCCACGCGATCCCTGGGCAGGAGCTTTCCCCGCGCCACGTGCCTGCGCCGGCTGTCCTCGGGTCCGCCCAGGGCCGTCGCTGCGGTGCGCGCCCGCAGCTGGGCTGCGAGACCGCGGTTGACCTCCGCATTAGCGCGGAAAGTCGCCGAGGCCGTATCGAGGGCGGTCTTCAGGACGGGCATGTGGACAGGCATAACCGGGGCCCGGCCCGGCGGCTAGTCCGTGCAGACCCGGGGCCGCGCCGGGATTCCCTCCGTCAGGGAAGCGGGGGTATCATGGCTGCGTGCAGACTCCGCCCCTGACAGCCCTCGCCCGTCTCTTCGAGTCCGCCCGACTGGCCGGGACGGCGCGCTGGTGGTGCCTGCCCGCCGGCCTGGACCTCTTCCGCCCCGGTGAGCCGGCAGCCGAACTCCACCTCCTGAGGGCGGGACGCCTTGGGGCGTTCCGGGTCGAGGCGGGCGAGGAGCCCCGGTTTCTGGGGATTGTGCGACCTGGCGAGCCGGCCGGCGAGATGAGCCTGATCACAGGCTTCGCCCATTCCGGCCGCCTGACCGCCCTCAGGGACTCCGAGGTCCTGTCCCTGGACCGGGAAGCGTTCTTTTCGGCCTGCGAGGCGGACCCCGACATCATGACCGATCTGGCCCGCCTGATGGTGGGCCGCGCCCGGGATGCGGGGCGGACAGCCGCCCTTGTGGAGCCCTCCGTCTTCGGGTTCGTGGCCCAGGGCCCGATCGAAGACCTGCGCGGATGGGTCGAGTCCCTGGCCGGGGGGATCCGCGCCGCCGGCTTCACCGTCGCGGTCGCCGGAGAGGAGGCCCAGGACGCCGAGACCTCCTGGTTCTCCAACCTCGAGCACTCCGCAGACTACGCCCTCTATGTCGCGGGGCATGGGGAAGCCGCCTGGGCGGCCAAGATTGCCCGGCAGGTGGATCGCCTCTTCCGGGTGGGACGCGGGGATTATCCGCCCCCGCCGGGCGCCGCAGCCCACATGCCAGTCTCGCCGGGCGGCGGCGCGGAACTGATCCTGGTCCAACCTCCCGGCATTCGTCGACCCCGGGGCGCAGAGGCCTGGATGACGGCCACGGGGGCTGTCGGCCTGACTCATGTGCGACTGGGAGACTCGGGCGATACAGCCCGCCTGGTGCGGCGATTGACGGGCCGGGCGGTAGGTCTGGTCCTCTCCGGCGGCGGCGCCCGGGCCTACGCCCACATCGGCGTCATCCGCGCCCTGTCCGAGCGCGGCGTGCCCATCGACCATGTGGGCGGCGCCTCCATGGGGGCGGTAATCGCCGCGGGCCTGGCCCTCGGCTGGGACCTGGACGAGCTGGACCAGCGCATCCGCAGGGCCTTCGTCGCCTCCAGCCCCCTCGACGACATCGCCTTTCCCATGCTGGCCATGACCCGGGGCGAGAAGGTCGCCCGGCGGCTGGAGGAGCACTTCGGGGACGTCCAGTTCGCCGACCTCTGGCGCCCCTGCTTCTGCGTCTCCTCCAACCTGACCACGGGGGCCCACCAGGTGCATCGCCGGGGGAGCGTCCGCGCCGCCCTGCGCGCCTCCATTTCCCTCCCCGGCCTGCTGCCGCCCGCCCTGCAGGGCCAGAACGTCCTGGTGGACGGAGCGGTGCTCAAGAACCTGCCCGTGGATGTGATGCGCGGCGGCCTCTCCGGTCCGATCGTCGGGGTCGACGTCAGCCGGGGCCTCTCCATCACCGCCGCCGACATCGTGCGCCCCCGCTCCATGCTGGGGTGGGTGCTGTCGGGCCAGTGGCGCAAGGGGCCGCCCATCGTCTCCCTGCTGATCCGCGCCGCCACCGTCTCCTCCGGCCGCGACCTCGCCGCCGCCCGGGAGGCCGCCGACGTCCTCATCCTGCCTGAACTGGCGGGGGTGGAAATCCGCGACTCGGCCGCCTCTGAGCCCGCTGTGGCCGCAGGCCACGCCGCCGCCGTCGTCGCCCTGGACCGGATTGAGGGACCTCTCGAGGACCTACGCCGGCGCCCCTCCGGGGCCCGATCACCCTGACGTGACGACAGAGCGACTTGCCAGCCGTCGCAAAGCAGACGCAGGCTCGTCACCTTGGCCAACCATTGAAAGGAGGTGATCCAGTGTCTCACCGTTATCACTCGGAAGTCGCTGCTGGATTGATGACCTCCGCGCTTGCGCGGTAGCAATCTCCCATCGCCTTTGTGCGAAGCTTTGACTTCCACGATCGGTGCAGGGCGGCTCCGGAAACCGGGCCGCCCGTTTCGTTCCGGCGCCCCGGAGTGGACAGCGCGCCCGAGATGAAGCTGAGGACCGGAAATGACGGCTGAAGGCCAGGATTGGGCGTCGGTGGACGCCTACTTCGTCAAGGCGCTCATTGGAGCAGATCCCCTGAGAGCCCGGATTCGGGAGGCGAACACCGCGGCAGGCCTTCCCCCCCACGATGTGTCGCCCCTGCAGGGCCGATTTCTCTCCCTCCTGGTCAAGGCCATAGGCGCACGCCGAATTCTGGAGATTGGAACCCTCGGCGGCGTCTCGGCCAGCTGGATGGCTGAGGCCCTGCCGCCCGAAGGCCGGGTGATTTCCCTGGAGGCCTCGCCGGACTACGCCGCACTTGCGCGGCGGAACCTGGATCAGGCCGGGCTTGGCGACCGGGTGGAGATCTGCGTCGGCCCCGCACTCGACACCCTCGCCCGCCTGGTCCGGGAAGGCGGCCCCGCCTTCGACCTGGTGTTCATCGACGCCGACAAGCCGAACAATCCGGCCTACTTGGACTGGGCGCTGAAGCTGACCCGGCCCGGCGGCCTCATCATTGGCGACAATGTGGTTCGCGGCGGCGCGGTTCTGGACGCCGGCTCCAGCGATGACCGGGTCCAGGGAGTCCGAACCTTCACCGAGACCCTCGGGCAAGAGCCTCGCCTCTTCTCCACCGTCCTGCAGACGGTGGGCGAGAAGGGTTGGGACGGCATGACCCTGTCCGTCGTCGAGCCATAGCCCGGTCCGACCCTCAGGCGCCGATCAGCTCGCGGCCGATGAGGTAGCGACGGATCTCATTGGTGCCGGCGCCGATGTCGTAGAGCTTGGCGTCGCGCAGCAGGCGCTCGGCGGGGAAGTCACGAGTGTAGCCGGCGCCGCCCAGGGCCTGGATGGCCTCCAGCGCCACCTTCACCGCGTTTTCAGAGGCCAGGAGGATGGCGCCCGCGGCGTCGTGCCGGGTGGCCAAACCCGCGTCGCACGCCCGCGCCACGGCGTAGACATAGGCGCGGGCCGAGTTCAGGGCGACGTACATGTCCGCCACCTTGGCCTGCATGAGCTGGAAAGCGCCGATGGGCTGACCGAACTGTTTCCGCTCGCGGACATAGGGCAGGACGAGGTCGAGGCAGGCCTGCATGATGCCCAGGGGCCCGGCGGCCAGCACCGCCCGCTCATAATCCAGGCCGCTCATCAGCACACCGACGCCGCCATTCAGCGGTCCCATGACGTTTTCCTCAGGCACATCGCAGTCCTGGAAGACCAGTTCAGCCGTGTCGGAGCCGCGCATGCCCATCTTGTCCAGCTTGGGGCTTGTGGAGAAGCCGGCGAAGCTGCGCTCCACCAGGAAGGCCGTGATCCCCTTCGGGCCGGCGGCCGGGTCCGTACGCGCATAGACCACGAGGACGTCGGCATGGGGGCCGTTGGTGATCCAGAACTTGGTCCCGTTGAGCACATAGCGGTCGCCCCGCCGTTCGGCCCGCAGGCGCATGGAGACGACGTCCGAGCCCGACCCCGCCTCGCTCATGGCCAGGGCGCCGACGTGCTCGCCCGAGATCAGGCGGGGCAGGTGCCGGGCCTTCTGGGCCTCGGTTCCCCAGCGGCGGATCTGGTTCACGCAGAGATTGGAGTGGGCGCCGTAGGACAGGCCCACCGAGGCCGAGGCCCGGGAGATCTCCTCCATGGCCACCACATGCTCGAGATAGCCGAGGCCCGCCCCGCCGTCCTCTTCCTCCACCGTGATCCCCAGGAGGCCGAGCGCGCCCATCTCCGGCCAGAGGTCGCGCGGGAAGGCGTTGTCGCGGTCGATGGAAGCGGCGCGCGGGGCGATGCGTTCGGCGGCGAAACGGGCGACCGCGGCGCGCAGGGCGTCGGCGGTCTCGCCCAGGGCGAAGTCGAAGTTGGGCTGGCTCATGCCCCTTGGGTTATCACGGCCGACCCCCGCGGGCGAGGCGGGGCCTAGAGCAGGATCAGGCTGGCGATGCCGAGAAGGGCGAGGAAGCCCATGAAGTCGGTGGCGAAGGTGACCAGAACCGATGAGGAGACGGCCGGGTCCCGACCCAGCCGGTCCAGGACGATGGGCGCCAGGATGCCTGCAAGGGCCGCCACGAAAAAGTTGGCGATGATCGCCAGACCCACGGTGAGGGACAGGCGCGGGTCCTGGAAGAGGGCCAGAACCGCCCCGGCCATCAGCACCGCCAGGACAGTTCCATTCAGCAGGCCGGCGATCACCTCACGCCCGATAATCCGGGCGGAATTGGCGGCGTTCAGCTCGCGGCTGGAAAGGGCGCGCACCGCCACGGCCAGGGTCTGGGTGCCGGCGTTCCCGCCCAGGGACGAGACGATGGGCATCAGGATGGCCAGGGTGATGACCTGGGCGATGGCGCCCTGGAAGACGCCGATGACGCTGGAGGCCAGGGCCGCCGTGCCGAGGTTGAGCACCAGCCAGGGCAGGCGCGAGCGCACGGCGCCCGCAAGGCTGGCGTCGCGGCCGACGTCGGACACGCCGGCCAGGGCCAGGATGTCCTCCTCGCCCTCCTCGCGGATGACCCCGACAATGTCGTCGACCGTCAGCTGGCCCACCAGCCGGCCGCCCGGCTCCACCACCGGGGCGGAGATCAGGTGGTACTTGTTGAAGATGTAGGCGGCCTCTTCCTGGTCCATTCCCACTGGGATCTCGGTCAGGGGTTCCATGATCCGGGCCAGGGGAGTCGAGCGGTCGTGACGGAGAAGCCGGCTGACGGGCACTCCGCCCAGGGGCCGATGGGACGGGTCGACGACATAGACGTCGAAGAACAGCTCCGGCATTTCCTCGCCGGCCTTCAGGAAGTGGTCCAGGGCCTGGCCGACCGTCCAGAACTGAGGCGCAGACGCGACCTCGCGCTGCATCAGGCGCCCGGCCGTCTCGTCCTCATACGCCAGGGAGGTCTCGATGGCCGCCCGGTCCACGTCCGGCAGGGCGGCCAGGACCTGAGCGCGCTTGTCCGCCTCCAGGTCCTCCATAAGGTCGACGGCGTCGTCTGAGTCCATCTCGCCGAGGGCCCGCACCAGGGTGGCGGAGGGCATCCGATCGAGCAGGTCCTCTCGGATCTCGGGTTCGATCTCAGCCAGGATCTCGGCAAGGGCCTCCGGATCGAGGTGAGCCATCACCTCTTCCCGGTCGGAGGCCGACAGGAATCCCATCAGGTCGGCGACATCCGCCGGATGCAGGGCGGCCAGCAGCTCGCGAAGGCGCTCGGCGTCACCCCGGTCGGCGGCGTCCACCACCAGGGCGACAAAGTCGGGATTCAGGGCGTAGTCATCGCCGAGGGCGAGGTCCTCGAGGTCCCGCGCCGTCGCCATCGGGTCCAGGTCATCGCGCAGGGGCTGTTCAGCGTCGCGGCTCATGCGGACCTGCCCTCCCGGCGCTATGCGTGACTGTTTGGACCTCGGCCCCGGACCCTTTAGCTCACTGGTGCGGTCGAGAAGACTCGAACTTCCACGGGTTGCCCCACAGCGACCTCAACGCTGCGCGTCTACCAATTCCGCCACGACCGCTCGTGGTGAGGGCGCGGCCTATCAAAGCCGGAGGGCTTTGTGAAGCACGATCAGAAGCCGGAGCCGGCCATGAAGTCGTAGACGTCGGCCGCCCGGGTGACCGTCACGGCGATCCTGTCGTCGTTGATCTGGATTTCGCCCCGGGCCACAGGATGGTTGTTGGCGAGGATCCACACCTCGTCGTTGACGGCGGCGTCCAGGGGAATCACTGCGCCGCGTCCCATGCGCAGCAGTTGCGCCATGGGCATGTGCGACCGGCCAATGACCACCGAGAGTTCGATGTTGACGGCGTTGATCTGGCCCAAGGATCGACCTCTGGAGAAAGCTGGCGGCGGCCGCGGGGAACAGGCCCCGAGCCGCACCGGCGCCGGCTTGCGCCCGGCCTCGGCGATCCCCACACTGACCCCAACATGATTGACCAGAGGTTAAACCCGGCGAGTCCCGCCCCCCGCCTCGGGCGGCGGGACGGGGCGCCTTGCGGCTGGGCGGTGTCCCCCGGACAGGTCCCCTATCCTCAGGCGGTGGCCGCCATGGAGGCCCGGGCGGCGGCCATCGCCGATGGCGAGGCGGGCGAGCTGGTCTGGCTGCTGGAGCATCCGCCGCTCTACACGGCGGGCGTGTCCGCCCGGGACTCCGACCTCCTGGACGCCGGGCGCTTCCCGGTCTTCCCGAGCGGGAGGGGCGGCCAGTACACCTATCACGGCCCCGGCCAGAGGGTGGCCTATGTCATGCTGGACCTGTCGGCCCGCGGCAGGGACGTGCGCGCCTTCGTGGCGGCCCTCGAGGCCTGGATCCTGGAGGCCCTCGCCCAGTTCGCGGTGGACGGCGCGATCCGAGAGGGGCGGGTCGGGGTCTGGATCGAGCGCCGCGAGCCCGGCGCGCCCCCGCGCGAGGACAAGATCGCCGCCATCGGGGTGAAGGTCCGGCGGTGGGTCTCCTATCACGGCGTCTCGCTCAATGTTGAGCCGGACCTCGACCACTTCTCCGGCATCATCCCCTGTGGCCAGGCCGACTTCGGGGTGACCAGCCTCGCGGACCTCGGGCTCACCTGTACGATGGACGACGCCGATCACGCCCTGAGGACGGCCTTCCGGTCGGTCTTCGGCGAGATTGAACCGGCGGCGGCGCCCTGGAAGTCCCCGGCCGGGCCTGGCGGCGCGGCGGGCTGAGGACGCGCCCGCCCGGGCGGAAGGCGCCCCCCCGGGGCTTGGAGATGGTTCCATCCGGACCGATCAGGCACTAGGGTCGAGTCGGCGACGAAACAGAACAGACGCGACCCATGGCCCGTATCACCCTGGTGGATGACGACGAGAACATCGTGACTTCGGTGAGCCTTGCGCTTGAGAGCCAGGGGCACGCCGTAAAGGCCTATCACGATGGGGCGTCGGGGCTCGCGGCCCTTGAGAACGATCCGCCGGACCTGGTCATTCTCGACGTCAAGATGCCGCGGATGGATGGGATGGAGGTGCTTCGCCGGCTGCGCCGCACCTCGGATGTTCCGGTCATCATCCTGACCTCCAAGGACGACGAGATCGACGAGCTGCTGGGCTTCAACCTCGGCGCCGACGACTACATGCACAAGCCCTTCAGCCAGCGACTCCTGATCGAGAGGGTCAAGGCGGTGCTGCGCCGCGCGGGCGCCGGGGCCACCGAGGAGGAGGACGCCTCGGAGGTTGCGTCGCGGGCCCTCAGGCGCGGCCGGCTGACCCTGGACCCCGCCCGCCACGACTGCCTCTGGAACGGGCTTCCGGTGAAGCTTACGGTCACGGAGTTTCTGCTGATCCAGGCCCTGGCGCAGCGGCCGGGCTTCGTGAAGAGCCGGGACAACCTGATGGACGCGGCCTACGACGATCAGGTCTATGTCGATGACCGCACCATCGACAGTCACATCAAGCGCATGCGGCGCAAGTTCCGGGAGGTCGACCCCGATTTCGACGCGATCGAAACCCTCTATGGCGTCGGATACCGGTACCGCGAGTCCTGAGCCGCCCCGCCGCCTCTGGCGCGGGCCCCCGTCGTCGCGGCTTGTCCGGCTGATTCTGGCCCTCAACCTGCTGGGCCTGGCGATCCTCATCGCCGGCTCGCTGATCCTCAATGAACTGCGCCGGGGGCTGGTGGAGGCGAGGATCGACAGCCTCACCACCCAGGGCGAGCTGATCGCCACCCTGATCGACCAGGCGGCCACGGTGGGCGAGCCCGTTCCCGCCCTCGACGCCGCCCAGGCCAGCGAGATCCTGCGGCTTCTGGCCAACCCCGGCGTCCAGAGGGCGCGGCTCTTCGACTCCGAGGGGCAGCTCATCGCGGACAGCGACTGGATCGCGGACCGGGTGGAGCAGAAACCCCTGCCGCCGGTCCGCCCTAGGGGCGCCGCGCGGGAGACGACGGAAGAGCGTTCCGCCGCCACTCCGGGGCAGGAGGCCCTGCAGTCCGAGGTCCGCCAGGCCCTGGAGGGACGCCGCGTCTCGGGCGTCCGGCGCGCCGATCCCGGGGGGCGCGTGGTCTCGGTCTCCTTTCCCGTCCGGCATGTCCAGGCCGTCCTGGGCGTCCTGACCATCGAGGCCGATGACGTCGACAGCATCATCGCCCGGCAGAGGGCGGCCCTCGCCCCGTTCATCCTTCTGTCGGTCGGGGTGGCGCTCCTGTCCTCGACCCTTTTGGCAAGCCTCATCGCCCTGCCCGTGCGGCGGCTGGCCCGGGCTGCGGACCGGGTCCGCCTGTCCCGGGTCCGCTCCATCTCCCTTCCCGATCTCTCCCGGCGAAAGGACGAGCTGGGCGACCTGACCCGGGCCCTCGAGGCCATGACCGACGCCCAGTCCGAGAGGATGGGCGCCATCGAGCGTTTCGCCGCCGATGTCGCCCATGAGATCCGCAACCCCCTGACCTCCCTGCGCTCGGCGGTGGAGACCCTCGACCTAGTGTCCGATCCGGAGGCCCGGGCGCGTCTGAACGGGATCATCCGCCAGGACATCCAGCGCATGGACCGGCTGGTGACCGACATCTCCAACGCCTCCCGCCTCGATGCTGAGCTCTCCCGGGAGACGCCGAGGCCCTTTGACCTGGGTCGGCTTCTCGAGGACATCGTCCAGACCTACGCCGCGGCCCGGCGGGAGGGTGAGCCGCAGGTGACGCTCTCGGGCGCGGAAGGGGACACGCCCGTCCTCGGGCGCGAGGGGCCCGCCGGGCAGGTGTTCCGGAACCTGGTCGACAACGCCCGGTCCTTCAGCCCGCCGGAGGCGTCGGTCCGCCTGTCCCTGGTCCGCGAGGGCGGCTGGGCCGAGGTGCGGGTCGATGACGACGGCCCCGGCGTACCGCCCGAGAACCTGGAGACCATCTTCCAGCGGTTCTACACATCCCGCCCCCCCGGCGCGGCGTTTGGCGGGAACTCCGGCCTCGGTCTTTCCATCGCCCGCCAGATCGTCGAGACTCAGGGCGGGGTTCTTCGGGCCGAAAACCGGATCGGCCCCGGCGGCGAGAGGCTGGGCGCGCGCTTCATCGTGCGCCTTCCCCTGAGGTCCCGATCTTGAGCCCGGCCCTTCACGCGGGGCTGCTGGCGCTGCGGGCGGGCGGGCGCTGGCGCGGGGCTCTGGTTCTCGGGCCCTCGGGGTCCGGCAAGAGCGAACTCGCCCTCCGCGCCCTCGCCTTGGGCTTCCGGCTGGTCGCCGACGACAGGACCCTGGTCTGGTCCAGCGGCGGACACCTCTTCGGCCGGGCGGCGGACCCCCTTCGCGAGTTGCTGGAGATCCGGGGCCAGGGCGTCGTGCGCACGCCGGCCCTCGACTTCTGCCGGATCGACCTCGCCATGGAGGCGGGGACGCCCGACAGGATGCCCGAGCCGGAGGTCCTGATCCTGGACGGCGTCGCGGTTCCCCGCCTTCGCATGCGCCTGACAGACGCCTCGGCGCCACACCGGCTGCAGGAAGCGCTTTGCCGACTTGGAGCCGGGCCGGAAGAGTCGTATCTAGATCGCCTTCCGGCGCCGCGGGCGCCTGCAACGGGTGAGACAGCCCCTTGAAAGCCTTCTCATGATCGGCCTCGTCATCGTGACCCACGGCCGTCTCGCCGAGGAGTTCCTTCTGGCCATGGAGCATGTGGTCGGGCCCCAGTCAGGGATTGCCGCCATCTGCATCGGGCCCGAGGACGACATGGAACAGCGCCGGCGCGATATTCTCTCCGCCTGCCGCAGGGTGGAGGCGGGCCAGGGCGTCATCCTCCTGACGGACATGTTCGGCGGCACGCCGTCCAACCTCGCCATCTCGGTGATGGAAGAAACCCGGGCCGAGGTGATCGCCGGGCTGAACCTGCCCATGCTGATCAAGCTGGCCAGCGTGCGCTCGCGGCTGTGTCTGGCCGACTGCGTGGCCCAGGCCCAGGAGGCCGGGCGGAAGTACATCTCCGTCGCCTCCTACGTCCTGGCGGGGGACAAGTGACGGCCGAGGCGCGGGTCGAGATCATCAACAAGCGCGGCCTCCACGCCCGCGCCTCCGCCAAGTTTGTCAAGACCGCCGCCGCCTTCAACGCCGATATCCGCGTCGCCAAGGACGGCGCCGAGGTGGACGCAAGGTCCATCATGGGCCTCATGATGCTGGCGGCCGGGCCAGGCTGCTGCATCGACATCAGCGCCAGGGGCGCTGACGCCGAGGCGGCGGTCGCAGCCCTAGTCGCCCTGGTCGCCGCGCGTTTCGGAGAGGACGAATAGCCCCGGAGGGGTCATGACGCCCGAGGTGGAGATCAAGTTCGCCTGTACGGCCGGGACCCTGGAGGCCCTTGCCGCCCGCGTCTTCACCGGTCCCGGCCGGGATCGCCGCCTGGTGTCGGTCTATTACGACACTCCCGGGGACGACCTCGCCGCCCGGGGGGCCGCCCTGAGGCTGCGGACAGACGACTCAGGACGCACCATCCAGACCCTGAAGAGCGGCGCGGGGCTGGCCCGCCGCGAAGCAGAGGTGGAGACCGCGCCGGGCCGGCTGGACCTCGACGGCGACGACCTGCGGGTCCTTCTTGCGGACGCGGCGCCCGGAGACCTGATCCCCCGCTTCACCGTCCAGGTCCGACGCCGCACCTGCGAGGTCCTCCAGGGCGGGTCGCGGATCGAACTGGCGCTCGACCAGGGCGAGATCCTTGCGGACGGAGCGCGGGAGAGCGTCTGCGAGGCCGAGCTGGAGCTTCTGTCAGGCGATGTGCGCGACCTTTTCGCCCTCGCCGTCGACCTCGCCTCCGACCTCCCCCTGACCCTCTCCCTCCGGTCGAAATCCGACCGTGGATACCGGCTGGCCGGCGGCGGCGCTTCGGCCGCTCCGCCTGCCGGCCTCTCCTGCGGCGAGGCGCTCAGGGGCGCCCTGCTGTCGGCCCTGTCGGAGACATGCGCCCGGATTCAGGCGGCCGGGGCGGATCCCGCGCCGGAGGCCGTGCATGGCCTGCGGGTGGCGCTTCGGCGTCTCCGGAGCCTCCTGGCCGTGTTCCGCCGGCGACTTCAGCCTTCGGAGACGACGGCGGTCCGGCGGGGACTGCGCGACCTGGCCCGCGCCTGCGCCGCCGCCCGGGAGCTGGACGTCCTGCGCGCCACCGCCGATCCGGCCGGGGTCCTCTTCGCAGAGCTTGGGACGGCGCGTCAGGCCGCCGCCGCCCGCCTCGTCCGGACGCTGGAGGCCGCCCCCGCCCGGCGGGTCCTCCTGGATGTCCTCGCGCTTGGCGAGACGGGGGCCTGGCGGGACGCCGAGGGCGCCGCCGCGCCGGCGGCCGCCCTGGCCGGGGACCTGGCGCGGCGCTGGCGGCGGATCCGCCGGATGGGAAGACGCTTCGACGATCTCGACTCCGCCGGACGCCACGACCTGCGGCTGCGCATCAAGGCCCTGCGCTACGCCCTGGAGAGCCTGGACCTTCCGGAGTGGGGACGCCTCCGGAGCGAACTTGGGCCCGCCCTCCGCAAGGCCCAGGACGCCCTGGGGGCCGACAACGACGCCGAAGCCGCGCACGCGCGACTCGCGGGCCTGGACCTGACCCGGCCCGCCCGGCGCGAGGCCGAACGCCTGATATCGCAGGGCCGCCGCCGGGGCGCCCGGGCACGGGCAAGACGGGCGGTCCGTCAGCTTCTGGAGACTCCCGCCGACCCCCTCACATAAAGCAATCTTTATGTCCGGTTGCAGGACCCTGGCCTGAGGTCTATAGGTCTCCCGCAGTCGCGACGCCGCGCGCAAAAGGAATCCCGACATGACCGACTATGTGGTGAAGGACATCTCCCTGGCCGAGTTCGGCCGCAAGGAGATCGCGATCGCCGAGACCGAGATGCCCGGCCTGATGGCCGTGCGCGCCGAGTTCGGCCCCTCCCAGCCGCTGAAGGGCGCGCGCATCGCCGGCTCCCTGCACATGACCATCCAGACGGCGGTCCTGATCCAGACCCTCGAGGCCCTGGGGGCCGAGGTTCGCTGGGCCTCGTGCAACATCTTCTCCACCCAGGACCACGCCGCGGCGGCTATCGCCGACGCCGGCACGCCGGTCTTCGCCACCAAGGGCGAGACCCTGCTGGAGTACTGGGACTACGCCCACCGGATCTTCGAGTGGGCCGACGGCGGCTATCCGAACCTGATCCTCGACGACGGCGGCGACGCCACCCTGCTCTGCGTGCTGGGCCCCAAGGCCGAGAAGGACCCCTCGGTCCTCTCCAACCCGCAGAACGAGGAGGAAGAGGCCCTTTACGCCGTCATGAAGCGGTACCTGAAGGAGAAGCCCGGCTTCTACACCGCCATCCGCAACGCCATCGGCGGCGTCTCCGAGGAGACCACCACGGGGGTCCACCGCCTCTACCAGATGGCCGAGCGGGGCGAGCTGCCCTTCCCCGCCATCAACGTCAACGACAGCGTCACCAAGTCCAAGTTCGACAACCTCTATGGCTGCCGCGAGAGCCTGGTGGACGCCATCCGCCGGGGTACGGACGTCATGCTCTCGGGCAAGGTCGCCGTAGTCCTGGGCTATGGCGACGTGGGCAAGGGCTCGGCGGCCAGCCTGCGCAATGGCGGCGCCCGGGTCATCGTCACCGAGATCGATCCGATCTGCGCCCTGCAGGCGGCCATGGAGGGCTATGAGGTCCAGACCATGGAGGACGTGGCGGACAAGGCCGACATCTTCGTCACCGCCACCGGCAACAAGGATGTCCTGACCGTCGACCACATGCGGCGGATGAAGAAC
>JBJTEN010000203.1:0-14027 GCA_046092925.1 Phenylobacterium sp.
CCGATGAACAGGCCCGGTACATCGAGGCCATGGTCTCAGGCCCCCGGCCCGTTCGGGTCGCCTCCATCTACCTGCCCAACGGCAATCCTCTCGGGTCGGAGAAATTCGACTACAAGCTGGCCTGGATGGCGCGTCTGCAACGCCACGCCGCAGACTTGCTCCGGCTCGAGGAACCACTGGCCCTGATGGGGGACTACAATGTCATCCCTGGGCCGCTCGACGCCGCCAATCCCGGTGAGTGGACCGGCGACGCCCTGTTCCAGCCAGAAAGCCGGGCGGCCCTGCGCGCGCTCCTCTGGCTGGGGTTCAGCGACGCATGGACCGAGGCCGGCGAGGGTCCGGGCGGCTACACCTTCTGGGACTACCAGGCCGGCGCCTGGCCAAGGAACAACGGGATCCGCATCGACCACGGCCTGCTCTCGCCCCAGGCCGCCGACCATCTTGTGGGTTGCCGGATCGACAGGACTCCCCGCGGCTGGGACAAGCCTTCAGACCACACGCCGCTCATCGCCGAATTGACTCTCTAGGCGTGTGAGCCCCTACAGACTGTAGACGACCTTTTTTCATGCCTAAAGGATTTTGATGTTAAGAATTGCGCCATTTTACATTCAATTACTCAATTTAAGGCAGAATTTGTCTATCCATTCGAACATTTTTTCTCAATGTTTTGGCACTCTAAACTTTTGCATTTACCTTTTTCTAACTAATGTGCATTCAACTTACGGGGAATGCCTTCCGAAGGGGGAATTTTATTTGGTTAACGCGCCCTTCACTGTTTCCCGTTAAGCTCTGTTAACACATCAGGGGGTACCGGAGGCCTGTCCAATCGCGTCATTCCGACGAGGAAAGCAGGTCATGTCCCGCAAGGTTTCTCAGCGTCGTCGCTCGATCGCCCTGGCCGCTCTGGCGGGCGTGTCCCTGATCGCTGTCCAGGCGCAGGCCAACTCGCCTGGAGCCTCGACGGGAGCTAAGAACAACTCCAAGTCTGCGGCGACCGCGACTTCCGGCGCAAAGTCGACCCCGGCGACGACTTCCGGCTCAAAGTCGACTGCAGCGACGACCAACAGCTCAAAGTCGTCGCCCGCGACGACCCCGGGCGCGAGCGCAACAAAGACGACAACGGCCTCCAAGCCCGCTTCCCCGTCGACGCCGGCGACCAAACCGACAGGGACCACGGGGAACTCAAGGACAGCCCCGCTCACCCCCGTCATCCTGGCCAGCAAGCCGGCGCCAACCCCCAACCGGCCGATCACCGCCTATTGGGGCGAGATCAACCCCTTCTGGGGTGAAATTAATCCCTTCTGGGGTGAGATCAATCCATTCTGGGGTGAGATCAACCCCTTCTGGGGTGAGATCAATCCCTTCTCGACCTCCTCAAACGGTAACTCACAGGCTGCCTTAAGCGCCGCAGGATCTTCCTTCTGGGGAAACCTGCCCGGCTACACAAACGCCAAGGGCAAATCGAACGGAGAAGCCGTCGGGGAATACTGGGAAGAGGCCGGGGAGCAGTGGAAGGAGGTGATGGCCGACTGGTCGGACGCGCAAGCCTCGAAGACAAGCTCCAAGCTCTCGGACGTCAGGTCCGAGCTCAATGAGGTTTTCAGTGAAGCGGACGATTTCTGGGGGGACATCTACAAGGCCCGCGCCGGAGTTTCCCTGAACGATGGTCTCGTCGCCCCCCTGCTCGCCAAGTACGGGATCACCTCGGATCCAGACAGCCTGTCGAAACTGTCCCGGTCCCAGCAGGCCATGCTGTTCATGGACTTCTACGACGGGCTGATGCGCTATGCCGGGGCCGACCATGTGGACCACTGGATGGCCACGACCCACTGGAGCCCGCAGCTCACCCAGACCCAGGGATCGGGGGCGGACACCGTCATCGGCCTTCTGGACTTCACCGTCCTCAACGGCTCGATCGTGAAGAATAACGTCGTGAGCTATGGCGGGACGTCGAAGTTCACGAACGGCCACGGAACCGCTGTCGCCGGCCTGATGGTGGGCGCCCACGATGGTGCGGGCGTCATGGGAATCTCGCCAAACTCCCGGGTCGTCGCCTTCAATCCCTTTGATGAGACCGGCACGGCCGGTTGGGAGGACGTGGCCACCGGCATAAAGATGCTGACCACCAGCAAGGCGAGCGTCCTCAACCTGTCGCTGGGGGTGCCCGGATCAGTCCTTCCCCCCGGCTGGAATGACGTCTTCTCCCGCAGCGAGGTCTCGCCCTCCGCGCGGAAGGCCCTCTTCGTCCTCGCCGCCGGAAACGATGGCGTCACCCAGGCGGAAGACGTGAAGTGGAATTTCGCCACCAACCCGCATTTGCTGGTCGTCGGCTCCGTCACCCTGGACGGAAAGATCTCCAACTTCTCCAACAGGCCCGGAACGGCCTGTCTGACGGATGGCGGCGCCTGCCAGCCGGGTGCGAGGCTGATGGACCGCTTCCTGGTCGCGCCAGGCGAGTTGATCCTGGTCGAGGACGACAAGGGAGGGGTCAAGCGTGCGACCGGCACCTCCTTCGCCGCCCCCCTCGTGACCGGCGCAGCCTCGCTGATCCAGGACCGCTGGCCCTGGTTCGCCGCCAAGCCGGCCGAGACCGCCGAAATCCTGCTGAAGTCAGCGAGAGATCTGGGTGCGCCTGGTGTCGATCCCGTCTTTGGCGCCGGCCTCCTGGACATCACGGCGGCCCAGTCACCGCTCGATTTCGGGGCTCTCAAATGGTATACCGTCAGCAATTCCGGCAAGATGACCGAGTACTCGGTCAAGAAGGTCCTCAACGATTTTGATTCGGAGTCCCTGAAGGGCCTTCAGTCCGTCGGACTGTATTACTACGCCTTCGAGTCGGTCGGCTCTGTAGAGCGTGATTTCGGCATACCGTTGTCTTCCCGACTGGTCGGCCAATCCTTCACCACACAATCGGGCGCATCCGAGTTCTTCCAGGATTACATCTTCGACCGGTTGAGCGCCTGGGCGCGCAACCAGAACCGCAGCTTCGCACAGGGAGGCCTTGGCTTCGGTCCCGGCGACTTCACCATCGCCAATCCGTGGGGCGCGGATCTCACCCTCTCGATGGCGCCCCGCCAGTCCAGGTCCGGCTTTGTCGCAGAGGGACTTGAGACCCAGTCGCGACTGCACCTGTCCAGCGAGAGGGCGACCGCGGACTTCGGCTTTGGAGACGGGGCGCGCTACCTGGCGGCGGGAACGCCCGTCTCTGCAGCGGCCGACTTCGACCCCGCCCTCGGCGGCGCCAGTCCCCTGCTCGGCTTCGCGTCCGGCGGCGCCTTCATCGGGTATCAGGCCCACCTGACCGATCGGCTTGACCTGACGGCCGGGGCGACCCAGCGGCGAGATCGCCGGGACGACTCCGCCGGATCCGCCGTGATCCAGCCGGGCAGCGCCGCCGAAACCTATGCGGCCAGGGCGGCGACCTTCGGCCTGAACTATGCGGTGACGGACAGGGTCCGCATCAGCGGCTCCTATGTCAGGCTCCAGGAGGAGGCCGCCATCCTCGGCGTCCAGTCCCTGGAGGTAAGCGATCTCGACGCCGGTGCGGCGAGCGACTCCTTCACCCTCGGCCTTGCCGCCGATCTCGGCGGAGGCTTCAACCTGGCGGTCTCCGGCTCCGTCGGCCAGACCCGCGCAGGAGACGGCTTCCTCCGGACCGATGGCGAAGGGCTTCAGACTTCCGCCTGGCAGGCCACGCTCGCTGCAGAGCACCTCTTCGCCCAGGGCGACACCGCCAGGATCTCGGTGATGCAGCCCCTCTTCATCGAACGCGGCCGGCTGGCCTTCAGCGGGGTGGAGGTGATCGACCGCCTTACCGGGGAAAAGGGTGTCGTCACCCGGTCCTTTGACGTCGCCCAGCAGCGGCCGATGGCGGCCGAGGTGCAGTATGGCCGCACTTGGGGGGGCGCCGAGGTTTCGTTCTTCGGACGAGTTGACGTCAACCCTGTCCAGCTGCCCGACGAGCAGATCACAATGGGCGGCATGCGGTTGCGGATCGGCTTCTGACCCTGAAGCCTTAGGCCTGGCTTAAGAGATTTTGGCGAACCTGCACCGTCACGGAGGCAGGTAATGCGCCCAAGATGGAAGATAAGCAGTTCGGTGCGTCCGAGCACCGCTATCTGCATTGCGGCGACGCTGGTCTTGGTTGTGGCCACCTCTGCCTCGACCCAGCCGGTCTCCGATCGGAGCGACCTGGATCTAGCCCGAAACATGATGGTCAGTAATCCGACCGGTGCGCTTGCACTTGCGGAAGGTTTTCTCGCGAAGACACCCAGCGGCCCTGCGAACAGACCCTCGGCCCTCGAGGCTACCTGGCTCAAGGCACAGGCCCTCAGCCGCCTTGGCCGCAATGGAGAGGCCCTGTCTATAGTCAATCCCGCTATAGATGAAGCTTCTCAGGATCCAAAAGAAACACGAATTTTGGCAGAGTTAACGTTTACAAGAGCGAGCATAAATCGCTTGCTAGGGCGACTAACAGGTGCCGCAAAAGATACACAGGAAAGCATTCGACTCTTTCAGGAGACGTCAGATCGCAACGGCCAGTTCAAGTCTTTTATACTAATTGCATCCATTCATGCTAATGCAGGGGATTTCTCGAAGGCCAATTCATATTACGAGCAAGCAAAATCAATTGGAACAAGTGATAGTTTTGCAATGTTCACGTTATATAATAATCAAGCAGTTCTATATAAAAATCTCGGCGACTATAATAAGGCTTCATTGATATTCAAAAAGGCAAATGAATACATTGATTCAAACAAATTTTCCAAAGATGTTGAATACTCTTTTCTTACAAATCTTGCTTCTGTTGAAATAAGTAGAGGAGATTTGAAATCAGCTAAATCTGTTATTGATCGGATTGAGAATATAAAGTCATTTGTATCTTCGTCAAATGAGAGAAGATTTCTGAGCGCGATTGCCGCTCAAATGAATTTGGCGCAATCCAATTTCTCAGCCGCCTCCCAGCAATTGGATATCACATTTGAAGGATTGAATATCTCCGAAACCGGACCCCAATTCAAATTTTTCCATGAGGTCGCAGCCGACGTCTATTCCCGCGTCGGGCGTTATGACCTCGCCCTCCAGCATCATCGCGCCTTCAAGCGACTGGACGACGAGGCCAAGGAGCTTATGGTCAACACCAATTCGGCGCTGATGGCCGCACAGTTCGACTTCGCCAACCAGGACCTGCGTATCGCGCGCCTCCAGGCCGAGAAGCTGAGGAAGGACACTGAGCTCGCTGAGTCACGAAACCGGATCACCCTCATCCTGCTGGGCGGTTCCGTCCTTTTCGGGGGACTGCTCGGCTACAACTTCCTGTCTCTTCGTCGCAGCAGCCGCCGGATCGACGCCACAAACACCCGCCTGAACCTCGCCAATGAGTCGCTCGAGCGGGCCCTGAAGGCCAAGAGTGAGTTCCTGGCCACCACCAGTCATGAAATCCGCACCCCGTTGAATGGAATCCTGGGCGTCACACAGGTCCTCCTTGCCGACGACAAGGTGTCCCCGGATGTCCGAGACCGCGTCAGGCTGATGCACGGCGCCGGGGAGACCATGCGGGCCCTGGTGAATGACATTCTCGACGCCGCCAAGATCGAAAGCGGAACCCTGATCATCAACAAGGGCGAGGCAGAACTTTGCGAACTGCTTGAGGACGCCGCCCGCCTCTGGTCCGACAGGGCCGAGGAAAAGGGGTTGAAGCTCATCATCGATCGCAGCGGCGCGCCCCCGAAGATCCTCGAGGACGGGTCGCGCCTGCGGCAGATCCTCTTCAACCTCCTCTCCAACGCCATCAAGTTCACTGATGCCGGCTCCGTGACCCTTACCGCAGCCTGCGAGACCCTTGAGGCTGGCGAGCGCCTCATCATCACGGTGGCCGACACGGGGATCGGCATCCCACCCGACCGCATCGAAGACATCTTCGAGTCCTTCCAGCAGGTTGATGGCGGCGTGACCCGTCGCTTCGGAGGCACCGGGCTGGGCCTGTCGATCAGCCGGAGCCTGGCGGAAGCCATGGGCGGCTCGCTCGGCGTGGACAGCGTACTGGGACAGGGCTCGGTCTTTACCCTGGTCTTGCCGCTTGTCCGACCTCAGGCGGCGCTGCAGGCGGGTGAAGCCGCGTCCGGGGGCCCCGCCTTCCTGATCATCGAGGCCAACCCCCTGACCCGGTCCCTGCTCCGGGCGGCGGTGGCCCCGGTCGGTCTGGAGGTGGAGTTTGCAGCCGATCTGGACGCTGCGGTCCAGCGCCTGTCGGCCGGAGGAGTCGAAGCTGCGCTTGTCGATGCCGCCATGCTGGGGACGGACGAACAGTCGAGACTGACGGCTCTGGCCGGGCTGGCGGCGACAGGCGGCGGCCGTATCGCGGTCACCTGGCCCTCGCCGGATCCGGACGTCACGAGCCGGATCCTGGCGGCCGGAGCGGCGCAGGTCATCTCCAAGCCAATCTCCGCCAGCGCCTTGGGCGCGGCCCTTTGCGAGGGCCGGGCGGCCAGGGCGTGAAAAGTCGAGAGCGGGAAATCGGCCGTTAACCGTCGCGAGTGCAAGGTCCCACCGCTATGGTGACGGTTGCTGCCGCCTTGGACGTTCTGTTCGTTGAAGACAACGAGATGAATCGGCGCGTCCTGAAGGACATGCTGGGGGTCGCGGGCGTGGCGATGGCGGAAGCCCCGGAGGCCGAGACCGGCCTGCGCATGATCGACGAGGGCGACTACGACCTCATCCTGATGGATCTGCGGATGCCGGGGATGGATGGGCTGACGGCGATCCGGCACATCCGGGCGCGCTCGGATGCAAAGGCCAGACTGCCGGTTATCGTCGTCACCGCGGACACCAGCCAGACCATCCGGGAGGATTGCCTGGCCGCCGGGGCCGACGACGTGGTGCTGAAGCCCGTGTCTATGGACCTCCTGTTCGACTCCATTGGGCGGAACCTGACCAACCGCGGGGACGAGGGCCCGATCCTCGCCTAGGAGTTCCTTGACAGCGTAAGGCCATGGCCGCAGCCTTGCACCCTCAAGATCCGGGGAGGCGACGCGCATGACTCAACTCATCCTGGCCAGTGCGGCCTTTCTCCTGATCCACCTCTGCGTATCCGGCACGACAGTGCGGGACCGCCTGGTCGCCCGCCTGGGCGAGGGCGCCTATCTCGGGCTCTTTTCCCTGGCCTCGGTCGGCATTCTTGTCTGGATGCTGATGGCCTACGGAGCCGCTCGCGCAGGCGGAGGCAACCTTGTCTGGTGGAGCGCGAACAGTGCGACCCTCCATCTTCAGCTCGTGATCACACTGGTCGCCTTCCTGCTGATCGTGCCTGGCGTCATGGCTCGCAACCCCGGGGCGGTGGGACAGACCGGCGCGCTTCAGGACGATGACCCGGTGCGCGGAGTCCTGAGGATCACCCGTCACCCCTTCCTTTGGGGTGTCGGAATCTGGGCCGCAGGGCACCTTCTGGTGAACGGCGACCTCATCTCCCTGATCCTGTTCGGCTCCCTCGGCATCCTGGCCATCGGCGGCGCAGCCAGCATAGACGCCAAACGGCGGCGGACCCATGGCGAGGCCTGGGCAGCCTTCGAGGCCAAATCGTCCTTTGTCCCCTTCGCCGCGATCCTGGCCGGACGGCAGACCCTGAGGCCCGGAGAGTTCGCCCTGCCCGCCCTGATCGCCATAGCGGCCTATGTCGTCGCCCTTCTGGCGCACCCGTGGATCGCGGGCGTGCCCGCCCTGCCCTGATCGGTCAGGCGAGAAGCTTCTTTCGAAGGTCAGATGTCCGCGTAGACGTGGGTTTCACCCGCCATTCCGGGATGCGTCACCGCGCCCTCGTGGGCCGGCCCGACGATCTGGGCGTACTTCCAGAGGGCGCCTGAGCCGTAGTCGGTCTTGCGCGGCTTCCAGGCCTTGCGGCGACGCTCGAGTTCCTCCGGCGCGACCTCGAGGTCCAGGAGTCCGGCGTCAGCGTCAATGCTGATGATATCGCCGTCCTGGACCAGGCCGATGGGGCCGCCCATCTGGGCCTCCGGACCCACATGGCCGATGCAAAGGCCGCGGGTGCCCCCCGAGAAGCGGCCGTCGGTGACCAACGCCACCTTGTCGCCCCGCCCCTGCCCGCTCAGAGCCGCGGTGGTCGACAGCATTTCCCGCATGCCGGGGCCGCCCCGGGCGCCCTCATAGCGGATGACCAGGACATCGCCGTCATTGTAGTCGCCGCGCTCGACGGCCTCGAAGCAGGCCTGCTCGCCGTCGAACACCCGGGCCGGACCCCGATGCGAACGGTGGGAGGTCATGCCCGCCACCTTGACGATGGCGCCGTCCGGAGCCAGCGAGCCCCACAGGCCCACCACGCCTCCGGTCGGCGAGAGCGGATTGGAAACCGGGCGGATGACCTCCTGGTCCTCACGCCAGACCACATCCCTGACGTTCTCGGCGATCGTCTTGCCGGTCACGGTCATGCAGTCGCCGTGGATGTAGCCGCCCTCCAGCATCGTCTTCAGCAGCATGGGCATTCCGCCGGCCTCGCCCATGTCCTTGGCGACGAAGCGGCCGCCCGGCTTCAGGTCGGCGATGTGCGGCGTGCGCTGGGCGATCTCGGCGAAGTCGCGCAGGGTGAAGGAGATACCGCACTCGTGGGCCATGGCCGGCAGGTGCAGGGCCGCGTTTGTGGAGCCGCCGGTGGCGGCCACCACTGCTGCGGCGTTCTCGAAGGATTTTCTGGTCACGATATCGCGCGGCCGCAACTGGGTCGCGATCAGGCGCACAACGGTCTCGCCGGAAGCAACGGCGTAGGCGTCGCGGCTCAGGTAGGGCGCCGGCAGGGCTGCCGAGAGCGGCAGGGCGAGGCCGATGGCCTCGGAAACGCAGGCCATGGTGTTGGCGGTGAACTGGCCGCCGCAGGCGCCGTCCGACGGACAGGCGTGCTGCTCCAGCGAGCAGAGATCTTCCAGGCTCATCTTACCCGCCGAGTGCTGGCCGACGGCTTCGAAGACATCGACCACGGTCACGTCCCGGCCTTGCCAGGATCCCGGCAGGATTGATCCGCCGTACAGGAAGACGGACGGCACGTTCAGGCGCAGCATGGCCATCATCATGCCCGGGAGGGACTTGTCGCAGCCGGCTATGCCCACCAGAGCGTCGTAGCCGTGGCCACGCATGGTGAGCTCGACGGAATCGGCGATGACGTCGCGGCTGACCAGGGAGGAGCGCATCCCCTCGTGGCCCATGGCTATGCCGTCCGTCACGGTGATGGTGCAGAATTCGCGCGGCGTGGCGCCGGCCTTCTTCACGCCTTCGGAAACGGCGTGCGCCTGGCGCATCAGGGCGGTGTTGCAGGGCGCCGCCTCGTTCCAGCAGGAGGCGACGCCCACGAAAGGCTGGGCGATCTCCCGGGTGCCAAGTCCCATGGCGTAATAGTAGGAGCGGTGCGGCGCCCGGGCGGGTCCCTCGGTGACGTGCCGGCTCGGCAGGCGGGACTTATCCCAGCTGCCATCGGGGTTGCGGGTCATGGCGTGCCTCCAGATGACATTCGGCTTCTCCCTAGCCGCAGGGTGAGCGGGTTGGAAGCCCCGCCCGCGACAGGGCGGCCAAAGCAGGCTAGATCGCGATCAAAAGGGGGGGACACCAGGATGCAGGACCCGAAGGCGGATCAATCGCGCCTGCGCTCGATCCTCGCCGGATCGGCGGGAAACATGGTCGAGACTTTCGACTGGTTCGTCTACGCCGCCTTCGCCCTCTACTTTGCGCCGGTCTTCTTCCCGAAGGGCGATCAGACAGCCCAGCTTCTCGGATCGGCAGCCGTCTACGCCGTCGGCTTCCTGGCGCGACCCTTCGGGGCCTGGATCATGGGTCTCTACGGCGACCGCGCAGGTCGACGGGCGGCCATGGTCGTATCAGTCAGCCTCATGTGCCTGGGATCGCTGATCATCGGCTTGTGTCCGGGTTACGCCCAGATCGGCCTCGCCGCGCCCGCCATCCTCGTCCTGGCGAGGATCCTGCAAGGCGTCAGCATGGGCGGGGAGTACGGGGCCAGCGCTACCTATCTCTCCGAAATGGCCTCCCGGGACAGGCGCGGCTTCTGGTCCGGCGTCTTCTACAGCACCCTGATGAGCGGCCAGCTGATGGCGCTCTTCCTCCTCCTGGCCCTGACCGCGATCCTGCCGCCGGAGCAGATGAACGCCTGGGGCTGGCGGGTGGCCTTCCTGATCGGCGCCCTGCTCGCCACAGTGGTGCTCCTGATGCGGCGGGGCATGGACGAGACCCCTTCCTTCAAGGCCCGAGACAATTCGCAGACAGCCACCTGGCGGTTGATCAGCGATCATCCGAGGGAGACCCTGATGGTCTTCGGCCTGACAGCGGGGGGTACGCTCGCCTACTACACCTTCGGGACGTACATGCAGAAGTTCCTGGTCAATACCTCGGGCTTCTCGAAAGACCAGTCGAACCTGATCACGACAGCCGCCCTCGCCGCCTTCATCCTGCTGCAGCCTCTGGCGGGCGCCCTCTCCGACAGGTTTGGCCGGCGGACCCTGCTCCTGGGATTCGGCGTCGGGGGCGTGATCATGACCTGGCCAGTCCTTTCCACGCTCGCGGTGACGCAGGAGCCCCTGACCGCCTTCCTTCTGGTTCTCGGAAGTCTCGCCGTGGTCAGCGGATACACCTCGGTCAGCGCCATCGTGAAGGCCGAGATGTTCCCCACAGAGATCCGCGCCCTGGGGGTCGCCCTGCCCTACGCCATCGCCAACGCCTTGTTCGGCGGATCAGCGGAGTTCATCGCCCTGAGCTTCAAGAAGGCTGGTTTCGAACCGGGCTTCTATGTCTATGTCACCGCCGTGATCGGGGTTTCCCTGGTCACTTATGTCTTGATGCCGGAGACCCGGCGCACCAGCCGCATCGTCGAGGCCTGACCGGGATCACACATCCTCAGGCACGTTGAAGCTCCGGGGATCCAGCCCCGCCATCTTTCTTCGCCAGGCGATCTCGTACGCCGCCTCCACCTGACGGCGCGTGCGGTCGGTGTCGAAGAGAGGTGCGTCAGGGAGGTTCGCGGCCAGTCGCGCCCTGATCGCCGAAAGCCTGTCCGGGTTCCGCGCGAGGTCAAGGGCCAGGGTGCGGTAATCCTCAAGGGAGTCGGTGACAAGATCCGGGAGTCCGGTCGCCCTCAGGAGTGAAGCAGCTACGCGGGCCGCGAAGCTGCGCCCTGCGCAGGTCACAAGGGGCAGTCCGGCCCAGAGGGCGTCACTGGCGGTCGTATGGGCGTTGTAAGGCAGGGTGTCCAGGAACAGGTCGGCCAGCCGGTGGCGCGCCAGGTGCTCCGGAAGGGGCGCCTTGGGTGCAAACACCAGACGCTCCGGAGCGACTCCTCGGGCCCGCGATTCGCGTCGCAGGTTCTCCTCGATGACGGGATCGCCTCCCAGCAGCCACAGCACCGAGTCCGGAACATCGCGCAGAAGACCCGCCCAAATGTCGAAGACCGGGGGGGTGATCTTGTAGCGGGCGTTGAAGCAGCAGAAGACGAAGCCGGCTTCAGGCAGGCCGGCTTCGGAGCGGGTCGGCGTCGTTTCGGCGATACGGCGACGATCGTCGTTTGGCTGATAAGCGAAAGGAAGCCGGATGATCTTCTCGTCGTAGTGGGCGGACTCCGCCTCCGGGATGACCGTGGAATCCGCCAGGATGTAATCGGCGGTCAGGGACCCCATGGCCCCGGGGTAACCCAGATAGTTGATCTGCACCGGCGCGCACCGCCGCGCGAAGATCCCGGGCCGGCAATGGGTGGTGTAGCCATTGAGATCAATGGCGATGTCGATCTCGGCCGCCCTGATGGCCGCGGCGATCGCGGCGTCGTCCAGGCTGGCGACGTCGTTGAAGACATCGCAGGCGGCCCGGACCCGGGCGCGCATGTCATCCTCGACGAACGGCGGCAGGGCGTAGGCGTGAATCTCGAAGCGGTCACGGTCGTGACGCTCCAGCAGTCCCACGAGGAGCTGGGCGACGGCGTGCACCCTCAGGTCGGACGAGACGTAGGCCACCCGGATACGGTCATGACGGTAGGTCTCCCCGCTCCAGACTGGCCGGGGCCTCTCCGGGAAACGGCCCTTCACATGGGTTCGGACACACTTCATCTGGTCGGAAGGGTCATCATTGTGGGCCAGGAAGGTGAAAGGGATGCTCACGGGCTCGCCCCGGCGTACGCCGTCCCTCACCTCGGTCCGCAGCGCTTCGAAGTCCCGCCAGTCACAGCATCTCATCTGCTGATCGAGCAAGGCGCCGGTGAGGTCGGGCAGGCCAGGCTCTATCGCCCTTGCCGCCCGATAGGACTGCACCGCTTCGGCGTGTCGCTTGAGGGCGGAGAGAAGATGTCCCCGGTTCGAATGGGCGAGGGCATAGCCCGGCTCGGCGGCCACTGCGGCGTCGAGGGCGGCGAGGGCTTCAACGTTGCGGCCAAGGGACCGCAAGGCGTTCGACCTGAGGTTATGAGCGTCGGCCGACCCGGGGCTGAGGGTCGCGGCCCGGGTCGCGAAGTCCAGGGAGCGGACGTCATCGCCCAGGGAGCGATACGCCCTGCTCAGGCCCAGGAGGGCGTCCACCCGGGCGGGATCACGCGCGACCAGGGACGACCAGATCTCGATAGCCTCATGAATTCTTCCCCCGTTCCGGACCGCGACGCCGAGGTTGTAGGCGGCGTTCGCGTGTTCCGGGCGCGCGGCGAGGATCTCCCGGTAGATCGGGATCGCCTCAGCTGCCCGGCCGGCGCTGTGAAGCCGGACGGCCGCCTGGAACCGGGCGTCGATGTCCCCTGTCGTCACGCGGAAGGGCGAGCCGCCAGGGCGGCCTCCACCGCTTCGACAATCTCGGTCGCCTGTGGGTCCGTTCGGGGCCCGAAGGCGGCGATCAGCTGGCCGTCGCGACCCACGAGGATCTTGTGGAAGTTCCAGGCCGGGTCGGCCGCCTCTCCGAGGGTCGCCAGCGCCCACTTGTAGAACGGATGGGCGGAGGCGCCCTTGACCTCTGCCTTGGCGGTGAGCGGAAAATCGATCTTGAAGCGGGTCTCGCAGAACGCCTTGATCTCGGCTTCCGTCCCCGGTTCCTGTCCCATGAACTGGTTGCAGGGCACGCCCAGAACCGTCAGCCCCTGGTCGCGATACTTCGCATAAAGGGCCTCGAGCCCGTCATACTGGGGCGTCAGGCCGCATGCCGAGGCCGTGTTGACCACAAGGACCGCCCGGTCCCGGAACCCGGTCAACGGCAGGGGCTCGCCGTCGATGGAGGTGAAGCTGAAGTCGTAGAGGCTGGTCATGGGGCTCTCCCTTTCGGAATTCAGGGGTGGTGACGGGGGCCGGCTTCGTCCACGGCCCTCTCGATGGCGAGGGCGAGGTCAAGCGCCCGCGCCGCCTCCTCGCCGGTGACGACCGGCCGGGCGCGCAGGCCGCGGACGCAGTCCAGGAAGGCGCCGACGCTGGCGCCAAGGGGGTCCCTGGCGGCGGGTGTCTCCGCAAAGTCTGGGTTCAACTCGAAACGGGTGGTGTTCCGGAAGGTGCGGGCCAGAAAGTCGATCTCCAGCTCCCCGGAGGGATAGACCACCCGCATGGTGCGCCTGCGCTCGGGCGCCATGCGCGAAGCATCGAACACTGCGGTGAAGCCGTCGTCGAAGGTCACTTCGGCGCGCACGGCGTCGAGGCCGCCGCTGTAGGCGACATCCCCCTCCCCTTCCGCAGCCAGAGGCGCGCCGGCGGAGAGCGCCAGGGCCAGATCGAGGTCATGGATCATGAGGTCGAGGATGACGGAGATGTCCAGGCTGCGCTGGCTCTGGGGTCCCTGCCGCACCGCCTCCAGCCGGAGGGGGCGTTCCGGCGCGCTGAACAGGCCGATGGCGTCGAAGACGATACGCTCCTGGTGACCGCAGGCGACTGTCAGCCCCCGGCGCCCGGCCTCGGCCAGGATGCGATCGGAGTCCTCGAGGCTCACCGCCAGCGGCTTCTCGACATAGACCGGCTTTCCCGCCTTCAGGGCGGCGAGGGCGCCCTCGGCGTGCCGGACCCCCGGCG
>JBJTEN010000204.1:0-2675 GCA_046092925.1 Phenylobacterium sp.
GCCCTTCGAGACCGCCATGCGGGCCATCGTTGACGAGGTGGGCTCGGGCGGGACCGACTATGGCGCGGCCTTTCTGGAGCTGGACCGGGACTTCGGCGAGGTCATCGACCGGCGCACCACCGTGCTGGTGCTGGGCGACGGACGCTCCAACTACTCAAATCCGCGCCTCGACGTCTTCAAGCAGATCGCCGACCAGGCCAAACGGCTGGTCTGGCTGTGCCCGGAACCGGCGACGAACTGGGGCTCGGGGGACAGCTGCCTGCTGGAATACCGGCCCTTCTGCACCCTTCTCACCCATTGTTCGACCGTCACCGACCTTGAGCGGGCGCTCGACGAAATCCTGATGGCCTACGACTAGGAGACCCGACCCATGAAGGTTCAGGGAAAGATCATCATCGTCACCGGCGGCGCCGACGGCATCGGCGCGGCCCTCTGCCGACGCTTCGCCCGGGAAGGCGCGGCCCACGTGGCCGTGGCCGACCTCAACGGCGAGGGCGCGGCGAAGGTCGCCGCGGAGATCGGCGGCTCATCCTACGCGGTGGACGTCTCTGATCCCTCGGCCGTCGAGGCCATGGTCCGGGCGGTGGAAGCCGCCCACGGGCGGATCGACCTCCTCTGCCAGAACGCCGGCGTCGGCGGCGGCGAGCCCGACCCGGACAACGCGGCCTCGGCGCCGGACGTGGTCTGGAACCGGGCCTGGGGGGTCAATGTCATGGCCCACGTCTATGGCGCCCGGGCCGCCCTGCCCGGCATGATCGCCCGGGGCGAGGGCTACATCCTGAACACAGTGTCGGCGGCGGGCCTGCTCTCTCAGATCGGCAGCGCGGTCTATTCCACCACAAAGCACGCGGCCATCGGCTTCGCCGAGAGCCTCGCCATCGCCCAGGGGGACCTGGGGATCAAGGTGTCCGTCCTCTGCCCCCAGGGCGTCGACACGGCCATGCTGAGAGCCGGCGGCGGCCAGGAGCAGCCCCAGAACCTGGACGGCGTCCTGACCCCCGACGAGGTGGCGGAGGCCGTGGTGAAGGGCCTGGAGGCCGAGAGTTTCCTGATCCTGCCGCACGAGATCGTCCGCACCTACATGCAGCGCAAGACGGCGGACTACGATCGCTGGCTGGGCGGCATGCGCAGGCTCAGGGCGAAGGTCCTGGGCCGGGCCTGACGACGGGCCGACACCGCCTCCGCCTCAGTTTTGACTCGCCCCCCTGAGGCGCCGCGTATACACCGCCGGGGGAAATCGCCTCCGGAACTGGTCCTCTGAACGACCGGTCCGGGAACCGCAGACCGAGGGAACGCCATGACCGCCATCAATCCGGTGACCGACCTTTCCATGGACGGCGACGTCGCCGTCATCACCCTGAACTCGCCGCCCGTGAACGCGCTCTCGGCCAATGTGCGCGAGGGTCTCTTCGAGGGCTTCAAGGCGGCCACCGCCAACCCCGACGCCAAGGCCATCGTGCTGATCTGCGAAGGCCGGACCTTCATCGCCGGCGCCGACATCACGGAGTTCGGCGGCGCCTCGCGCGGGCCGTCCCTGTTCGACGTCCAGGAGATGATGGAGAACGCGCCCAAGCCGGTGATCGCCGCCATCCATGGCACAGCCCTGGGCGGTGGCCTGGAGGTCGCCCTGGTCGCCCATTACCGGGTCGCCGTCCCCTCGGCCCGCCTGGGCCTGCCCGAGGTGAACCTGGGCCTGCTGCCGGGCGCCGGCGGCACCCAGCGCCTGCCCCGCGTGGCGGGTCCTGAGAAGGCCCTCGAGATGATGACCTCGGGCCGCCACGCCCCGGCCAGCGAGGCCCAGGCCATGGGCCTGGTCGACGAGCTGGCCGAGGAAGGCAAGCTGCGCGAGGCCGCCGTCGCCTTCGCCCGCCGCTGCGTGGCCGAGAACAAGCCCCTGGTGAAGGTGCGCGACAACAACGCCAAGGTCGAGGCCGCCCGCGGCAAGCCCGAGATCTTCGAGGCCTTCCGCAAGGCCAACGCCCGCAAGTTCCGCGGCTTCCTGGCCCCCGAATACAACCTCCGCTGCATCGAGGCGGCGGTGAACCTGCCCTTCGACGAGGGCCTGGCCGTCGAGCGCAAGCTGTTCGGCGAACTGGTCACCGGCTCGCAATCCGCCGCCCAGCGCTATTCCTTCTTCGCCGAGCGCCAGGCCCAGAAGATCCCGGACGTGCCGGACGACACCCCCCTGATCCCGGTCAAGTCCGTCGGCATCATCGGCGCCGGCACCATGGGCGGCGGCATCGCCATGAACTTCGCCAATGTCGGTATCCCCGTGACGATCGTCGAGGTTCAGAAGGAGGCGCTGGAGCGCGGCCTGAAGGTCATCCGCGGCAACTATGAGCGCACGGCCTCGCGCGGCGGCATCACCGCCGCCCAGGTCGAGGAGCGCATGGCCCTGATCACCAGCTCGCTGGACATGAACGCCCTGGCCACGGTCGACCTGGTCATCGAGGCGGTGTTCGAGCGCATGGACGTGAAGAAGGACATCTTCACCAAGCTGGACGCGATCTGCAAGCCGGGCGCGATCCTGGCCACCAACACCTCGGGCCTGAACATCGACGAGATCGCCTCGGTCACCAAGCGCCCCGAGGCGGTGATCGGCCTGCACTTCTTCTCGCCCGCCAACGTGAGGAAGCTGCTGGAGATGGTCCGCGCCGACGATACCTCCAAGTCGG
>JBJTEN010000205.1:0-11992 GCA_046092925.1 Phenylobacterium sp.
CACGATCCCGGAGAGCACCCGCCTATCATCCACGCGCGGCACCCCGTGCGACCTCGGGAAATACGGCTCGATCCGGCGCATCTGCGCTTCCGAGAGCCAAAACAAATCAGCCATGACGTCGCCTCCTGACGCCGCCAATGACTCAGATCACCATCCGATTGGGAATCCCATTAATGGGTCCTGAGTCTAGGCCTCGGCCCGTGAGAAGAGGCGGATGATCAGCACTCCGGCGAGGATCAGGCCCATTCCGAGCATGGCCGGAACATCCAGCCTCTGGCGGAAGCCGATCCAGCCTATGGCTGTGATGGCCAGTATGCCCACCCCCGACCAGATGGCGTAGCCGACTCCCAGGGGGATCGTCTTCTGCGCCTGCGCCAGGCAGTAGAAGGACGCCGCGACGAGCGCGATGGCCCCTAAACCCGGCAGAGGTCGGGAGAAGCCATCGGAGAGTTTCAGCAGGCTGGTGCTGACGATCTCGGTGGCGATGGCGCCTGCCAGCCAGGCATAGCCGCTCATCGGGAGGGTCCGTCCCCGGCCGCGGGTCGGTCGCGGCCAAAGTTGGGCTCGGCGGTCTCCTGGCCGGCGATGATGATGCCCCGGCGGATGTCGCGGGTTCGGCTGAACAGGTCGAACAGCTTGTCGCCCTCGCCCCAGCGTATGGCCCGCGAGAGGGCCTGCAGGTCCTCGGTGAAACGGCCCAGGATCTCAAGGACGGCGTCCTTGTTGGCCAGGAAGATGTCCCGCCACATGGTGGGGTCGGAAGCTGCGATGCGGGTGAAGTCCCGGAAGCCGCCGGCGGAGTACTTCATCACCTCAGCCTGGGTGACCTCCTCCATGTCGGCGGCGGTGCCGACGATGTTGTAGGCGATCAGGTGGGGCAGGTGGCTCGTGACGGCCAGGACGAGGTCGTGGTGGGCCGCATCCATGGTGTCGACCTGGGCGCCGAGGGCGGCCCAGAAGGCGGACAGCCGCTCGACGGCCACCTGATAGGCCGCGTCGCCATCGGGTTCCGGCGTCAGGATGACCCAGCGACCACGGAACAGCTCGGCGAAGCCTGCGGCCGGACCGGACTGCTCGGTGCCCGCAATGGGATGGCCGGGGATCAGGTGGACGCCGACGGGTACGGCCGTGCGCAGGGCGTCGGCCACGCTGACCTTGACCGATCCGACGTCGGTGACCGTGGCGCCGGGCTTGAAGGCCGCCGTCGCCGCCGCCGCCGCAGGCCCCATGGCCAGGACGGGCGCCGCGAAGACCACGAGGTCGGCGTCGCGGACCGCCTCGGCGGGGTCAGCCGTGACCAGGTCGGCATAGCCGAGGGCTGCGATTTCCGCCCGGTGGGCCGGGCTGGCGTCGGCGACGGCCACGGCGCCCACGGCGCCGGCCGCCCGGGCGGCGCGGATGACTGAAGAGCCGATCAGGCCGCAGCCGATCACGGCCATGCGCGGATAGATCAACGACCGTCTCCCATGAAGGCCGCCAGGGCTTCGACCAGGGCGCGATTGTGTTCCTCAAGCCCGATGGTGAGCCGCAGGTGATCCGGAAGGCCGTAGCCGCCCACCATCCGCGGGATCAGCCCCCGCGCGCTCAGGAAGGCGTCCGCGTCGGCCGCCGTCCGTCCGGGCGTCTGCGGGAAGCGGGCGAGGACGAAGTTGGCGCTCGAACGGGTGGTCTCCAGTCCCAGGCCGCCCAGCTGCTGGGTCAGCCAGGGCCTCCAGGTCCGCACCAGCTCAAGGGACCGGGCCTGGAAGTCCTCGTCGGCCAGGGCGGCGATGGCTGCGCGCTGGGCCGGGATGGAGACGTTGAAGGGCAGGCGGATGCGGTCGATGGCGTCAGCCATGTCCTGCGGCATGTAGGCCCAGCCTACCCGCAGGGCGGCCAGGCCGTGCAGCTTGGAGAAGGTCCGCGTCATGATGACATTGGTGAAGTTTCGGACCAGATCTGCGCCATCCTCGAAGTCCGCGTCCTCGGCGAACTCGGCGTAGGCGCCGTCGAGCACCAGCACCACATGGGCGGGCAGGGCGGCATGCAGGCGGCGGATCTCCGATCCGCCGACCACCGTGCCCGTGGGGTTGGCCGGGTTTGCGACCCAGACGATGCGCGTCCGCTCATCGACGCAGGCCAGCAGCTCGTCGACGTCGATGCGCAGGTTGACCTCCCGGGCCATGCGCACCTCGCCGCCGGCGGCCCGGGTGGCGATGGCGAAAGCCCCGAAGCCGTGCTCGCCCTGGACGGCGTTGTCCCCGGGCTGGAGGTAGGTCTGACCGATCAGCTGGAAGATCTCGTCCGACCCGCAGCCGAACAGGAGGCGCTCGGGCTCCAGTCCATACTTCGCGCTGATCGCCTCGCGCAGGGCGTTGCAGCGGCCGTCCGGGTACATGTGCAGTTCGTCGATCGCCGAGGCGAAGGCCGCCTTCGCCTGCGGGCTGGACCCGAGGACGTTTTCGTTCGCGGACAGCTTCACCGGGTGGGCGACACCCTCCACCGCAGTCTTGCCCGGCTTGTAGGGCGTGATGTCCAGGATGCCGGGCTTGGGCTGGGGACGGTCGGTCATGTCGGTCTCAAAGGTCCAGGGGCGCGGACGCCGCGCCGATCACCCCGGTCAGCCGCCCGGGCGCGCGGGTGAGCCGGGCGTCGTCCGACTGGTAATAGCCGACCAGTTCGAACAGGCGCAGACCGCCGGCGTCGGCCAGCAGCTCGGCGGCGACGCCATCCTTGCTGAGCGCCCCGATCAGGCGTCCGGGCGGCCCGGGGGCGTCGCTGACCCAGTAGGTTCGGTCTCCGCCCGTGGGGCCGATCTCCACCTCTGCGGCGGCCAGGGCGGTGGGCCGGCCCCAGGCGTTCAGGCAGGGCAGGGCGGCGAAGACCCGCAGGGTGGGTTCGGCCAGAAGCCGGCCCCACCAGGGGGTGCGGGAATCCAGGCCCAGCACGGCGATTCCGCCCGGCGTCTTCGCCGCCGCGATCGCCTCCTCGGGCCGGCTGGCTGCGGTGAAGGGCGGCGCTGCCCCAAACCGCATCCGGGCCGCCTCCCGGACGCCTTCGGGGGCCTGTCCGCCATAAACCGAGACATGATAGGGCCCCTGCCGGGACAGGCTGTCGCTCATCAGCTCGCGCCAGATCCGGACGACCAGCCCGGCGGGCGCGGCCTTTCGCGGACGGGCCAGGAGGTTGCGCAGGACCTCGGCCTCGCGAGGGGGACGCAGGGCGAAGCGTCCGCCCTCCCCCGCCGCCGCCTTCGCCGCCGCCACCTCCGAGGCGAGGGCCGCCCGCTCGTCGATCAGCTCGAGCAGCCGGCGGTCGACCACGTCCAGCCGCGCGCGCACGGCCTCGAGCGAGCGTGCGTTCGGCTTGGGGTCGGAGGCGTCCATGGCGGTCCCGGGCTTCGGAGGCTTGGGCGATAGGTCATTGCGCCGGGCGGCGCAATACTAGGCTACTGCCCGGGACGGTAGGTTCGCGCCACGCGACCCTTGATCTCATCGGGCCAGAAGTAGACCGGCCGCAGGTCTCCGCTCAGGTAGCGAGGCGCCTGGTCGCTGAAATGCTTCGACACGGGAGAACTGGAGGCTCCGCCGGCCGTGACGGCGCGGGCGCGCACCCTCGGACCAAACTCCACCACGGCGACGAAACTGTTTCCGCTGGTACCGTAAAGCTTCTTCTGCCCTTCGGGACGCCGTGCGCCGAAGGAGGCCAGGGCGCCCCATCGGGCCGACGGGAAGGGCGCGACAAGGCTTGGCGCCGCATCACTGAACGCCTGGACGATGTCGCCGGTCCGGCGCTGGAAGCGGTTGACCTCGCCCCAGGGAACCCTCCGGGTCCCGAAGTCGGCCTGGAGCCTGTCGGAGGCCTGGGCCAGGGCCTCAAGCTTGCGGCGCGGAGAGATGCGGCTGGCCATGGCCTCCCAGGGCGTGACGCCCGCATCCCTCGCCAGAGCCTCGGCTTCGGGCCACAGCAGGTCGCCCCAGAAGACCGCCAGGGTCAGGGCCTCCGACTGACCGGACCAACGCCGGTCCCAGCCCCGCAGCAGGCGGATCTCCTCCGCAAGCCTGACGCGAAGGACGTCCGCGCCGGGCGCCGCGTCCCAGGCCGCGACCAGTCCCGGCACAAGGACGTCGAAGGCTGGCAGACGAGTGTTGAAGGCGCCCTGAACCAGGGAGTCGAGGGTGAAGCTCTGGCCCGTTTCGAGCAGCTGAACGGCGTTGGTCCCGCGGGGGTTGGGACCCACCGTGTCCATGTACCGAGGATAGGCCTCCCGCCTGGGGCTCTCGCCTCCGGCCGCCGTCCAGGGCCAGTCGTTGGTGTTGTAGACCCACCCGACCCTGGGCGACTTCACAGAGGGCAGTTCGGACAGGGCGTGCATGCCCTTCCAGTCGGTCGCCGGATCGGAGCCATCGACGGTGCGCGTATAGTCGAACCGGTCATCCCGCCTCGGGACGAACTGGGGATGCAGATAGGCGATCACCCCGTCGGCATCGGCGTAGACAGTGTTGTTCGAAGCGTTTCCGATCAGGGCCGCCGCCTTCATGAACTCGTCGAAGTTGCGGGCCCGCGTGCGGAGGAAGGACTGGCTGAGGGCCTCCACCGGCCGGTTCATCATGGCGAAGGCCACCCAGCGCTCGCCCTCGCGCCGCACCACCGGTCCGTGGTGGGTGAAGTGGACCCGGAAGGTGCTGCGGACCATCGCCCCCTGAGGGGTTCGCCAGTCGACGGCGATCGTCCGGGACTGAACGGGGCGCTCGGCCGCACCATACCTGTAGGTCAGTCTGCCGTCGCGGTTGATCACCTGGACGGCGAACTCGTCCACCGAGTCCACGCCGCTCGACGTATGCATCCAGCCAAGCCGGGAGTTGAATCCCTGGTAGATGAAGAACTGGCCCCAGGTCGCCGCGCCGTAGACATTCATCCCCGCGTCCGACGCGACGTGCTGTTCGGCACGGAAATAGAAACTCGTGTGGGGGTTGATCAGCAGGAGCGGCCGGCCCCCCGCAGACCGGGAGGGGCCGATGGCGATGCCGTTGGAGCCCCTGGGCTCCTCCAGGCCGGCGTCTCCGGACCGGGCGATGACCCGGGGACGGTCGGAATACAGGGCGGCCAGATCGTCCAGGGAGATCCGCTCGATATCCCCGCCGATGCTGCCTTCGGAGAAACTCAGGGCCATCCACGGCTCGAACCGCGTCAGCACCCTCGGCCGCACCTGCGGGTTCATGGCGAGGTAGTAGTTCAGGCCGTCGGCCCAGGCGTCCATGAGCTTTCGCAGCCAGGGCGGGCTGCGGCCATAACGAGCCTTGAGCGTTTCGGGATTGACATAGAGACGGGCCCGCAGATCCTGCATGAGGGCGGCCTCGCCCTCGGCCTCCGCAAGGCGCCCCAGGGCGGTGAGATAGTTCGTCTCGATCCGCGCGAAATCATCCTCCGCCTGGGCGTAGATCATGCCGAAGACTGCGTCGGCGTCGGTCTTCCCGCGGATATGGGCGATGCCCCAGTCGTCCCGGACGATGGTGACCCGCCGCGCCGTCTCCCGCCAGCGGAGCACTTCCTTCGAAGGGGTCGCCGAGGCCGTCAGCCGCGCGCCGGGGGCGGTCGCAGCGGGGCCCGCGTGGGCGCACAGGGAAAAGGCCATCGCCAGGGCGAGGATCGGGAACAGGCGGCGGTGCATGAAGGGAACCCTCGGAGCCAGGCCCGAAGGCTAGGCCCCGGCCTGCCGGGCGGCAAGACGCTTGCGCCTGTCCGCTCTGGCGGTCATGAGGTCCGGAACGGGCCGCAATCAGCCGGAGGATGAGACGATGCAGGACGCTTCGCCAACCCATGTCGATGTGATCATCGTCGGCGCCGGCCTGTCGGGGATCGGGGCCGCCCGTCACCTGAAGACCAACTGTCCGGATCGCAGCTTCCTCATCCTGGAGGGGCGCCAGTCCATCGGCGGCACCTGGGACCTGTTCCGGTATCCCGGCATCCGTTCCGACTCCGACATGTACACCCTGGGCTACGCCTTTCGGCCCTGGACCGAGGCCAAGGCCATCGCCGACGGTCCCTCCATCCTGCGTTATGTCCGAGACACGGCGCGCGAAGAGGGCCTCGAGGGTGCGATCCGGTTCGGCCACAGGGTCGTCTCCGCCGACTGGTCATCGGAAGACGCCGCCTGGCGGGTCCAGGCGGAGACCGCCGATGGCCCGACCGCATTCACCTGCAACTTCCTCTTCCTCTGCGGCGGCTACTATTCCTACGCGGGCGGCTACACCCCGGGCTTTGCCGGCATGGACAGGTTCGGGGGGCGCATCGTCCACCCCCAGGACTGGCCCGCGGACCTCGACTATTCCGGCCAGAAGGTGGTGGTGATCGGGTCCGGAGCGACCGCCGTCACCCTCGTTCCCGAGATGGCCCGCACCGCCGGCCACGTCACCATGCTGCAGCGCTCGCCCACCTATATCGTCGGCCGTCCGGGCGAGGACGCCCTGGCCCTGAAACTGCGTCGCCGGCTGCCCGAGAAGCTGGCCTATTGGCTCATCCGGTGGCGCAACGTCCTGATGGGTATGGTCTTCTACAACTTCGCCCGGAGCCGCCCCGACCGGGTCAAGGCGGCCATCGTCGGCCAGGTCCGCCAGGAACTGGGACCCGATTTCGATGTCGAGACCCATTTCACCCCCCGCTACAATCCCTGGGACCAGCGCCTCTGCCTTGCGCCCGACGGCGACTTCTTCCAGGCCCTGAAGTCAGGCGCCGCCTCGGTGGTGACCGACGAGATCGAGACCTTCACGGAGACAGGCCTCCTGCTGAAGTCCGGGGCCCGCCTCGACGCCGACCTCATCGTCACCGCACCGGGCCTGAAGCTGCAGGCCATGAACGGCCTGTCCCTGAGCGTCGACGGCGCCGCCGTGCGCCCGGCGGAGACCCTCAGCTACAAGGGCATGATGTACTCGAACGTGCCCAACCTGGCGTCGGCCTTCGGATATACCAACGCCTCCTGGACGCTGAAGTGCGACCTCACCTGCGAATACGTCTGCCGGCTCCTCAACCACATGCGATGCAAGGGCTTGCGCCAGTGCACGCCGGTGCTCCGGGGCGCGCCGCCCGAGACCGCCCCCTGGCTCGACTTCACCTCAGGCTATGTCCAGAGGTCGATCGGAGAGTTCCCGAGGCAGGGAGTCACCGCCCCGTGGCGGCTTCACCAGAACTACGCCCTGGATCTCGCCTCGCTGAGGTTCTCCGGGCTCGAGGACGGCGTCATGCAGTTCTCCAATCCCGTCCCCCGGGTGGGAAAGGCGGCCTGACGCCCTGGCTAACGCGACAGTCTGACCTTTCCCTCCGAGAGAGTCAGGTCGACCTGGAGGTCCTCGCCCGAGTTTCTGCCCGCCAGAACGCCCACGAGCCCGCCCGCCGCTTCCGTCGGCGACAGGACCCCGTGTCGCGCCAGGGCGATCAGCAGGGTGGGCGCCCGGGCGGCCGTCAGGCGCAGGCTTCCGCGAAACCGGCCATCGGCCCCCGCCCTCAGGTCCGGCGACGTGAGGGACAGGCGCGTCTCGCCGGCGGTCAGGCCGGCTTGTAGGATTTCGAGCTTGCCCCCTGCAACGCCCCAGGCCCCGAGTGCGCCGGAGAGATCCGCACCGCGCAGCCGGGAGGCGCGCTCCAGCCGGCCCTCGGCCGTGGCCGCCACCGATGCCCCCCCGCCGATGTCCGCAAGCAGCCGTCCCGGGGTCGGCGTCCCGTCCTGGAGCCGGAGGAAGACGGCGACCTGATCATCTGGCCCGGGACGGACATGCAACTCCAGCCGGGCCGCCGAGGTCAGGGCGAAGGGCCGGGCTCCGGGGGCAGGGGTGAAGTCCAGTCCCAGCCCCTCGATGGACAGCCGGGGCGACCCTGTGCTGGGCAGGACAAGACTGGACAGAAGCCGGTCTCCGCGGACGTCCAGACCACCTCCCTCCGGCCGGAAGATGGTGAGCCCCTCCGGGGCCGCCGTCAGCCAGGACCTGGGTGCGTGGAGGAAGGCCTGGGCCTCGAAGTCGGGGATTCGCAGTCCCCAGCCTCCCGATGTCACCCTGAGATCGGTCAGGGTCACGTTCAGGCGGAAGGGATAGCCTGACAGGCGTCGCTCCGACCACTCCGCCGCGATCCCGCGTGCGGCCAGGGTCTGCACGCCCTCATCCAGCCTTCGCTCGACTTCCCGGGCCGCCATACGCCAGGCGACGCTCCATCCCACAGCCAGGAGGAGGGCGATCAGCAGCGGGATCCAGAGGCCCAGTCGAAGGCGTTTGCGCGGGGCTGGCGTCTGGGGCATGGAGTCCGGGTCAGATGAAGAGGGCATTCGGTCGGCGATGTCGGCGGATCGGTGGGTGTTTGGTTACGGGTCCCTGATGTGGCGCCCGGGCTTCGAATGGGCCGAGCGCCGCGCCGCCACTCTCCAGGGTCGGCGGCGCGCCTTCTGCATTTATTCCGTCCATCACCGCGGCACCCCCGAACGCCCGGGCCTTGTGCTCGGGCTGACCCGCGGAGGCTCCGTCCGGGGCGTCGCCTATCGGGTCACCGAGAAGGCCTGGCCCGAGGTTCGCGCCTATCTGCGGGAGCGGGACCAGCCCACCGAGACCTATGGCGAGGCCGAGGTCGAGGTCCGCATCGACCCGGGGGTTCGGGTCGGTTGCCTCACCTACCTCTCGGACACCCGTCATCCGCAATGGGCCGGAAGCCTGCCGCTCGAGGCGCAGGCCAGGTTGATCGCCGGAGCCCGAGGTCTGTCGGGCCGGAACATCGACTACCTGCGCGACCTTGTCTCCCATCTCCGCGAGGCCGGCATCCGCGATCGCGGGATGGAGGGCCTCCTGGTCCGGGTGACCGAGCTGGAGCCGGACTAAGCGCCCTCGGCGAGGAGCCGGTTGGAGGCGGTCTCGATCCGCTCCTCGAGGAGGCGCATGAATTCCGCGCGCTTCAGGCCCGGCGGGATCGGCTCGAGGAACTCATAGACAATCACCCCGGGGCGCCTGAGGAAGCCGCGAGCCGGCCAATGAAGTCCCGCGTTCGTGGCGACAGGGTGCACCGGGACGCCCAGCTCCCGGTAGAGGCCGGCGACCCCGGGCTTGTAGTCCGGCGGCGCTCCGGGCGTCTTGCGGGTGCCTTCCGGAAAGATCACGAGCTGGCGGTCGCCCAGACGGAACTGCTCCTGGGCGCGCCGCACCATGTCCCGCAGCGCCGCCGCCTGACCGTCCCGATCCACGACGATGGAGCCGATCCTCAGGGCGATCCATCCGAAGATCGGAATGATCATGAGCTCCTTCTTCAGGACGAAGAGGGACCCCTTGAGAACCCCGAACTGGACGAAGACATCGAACATGGTCTGGTGCTTGGAGGCGATCAGCGCATCACCGGCCGGCACGTTCTCGAGGCCCCGGATGTCCACCCGGATGTCGCAGATGACCCTGAGCAGGGTGTTCACGGAGCGACTCCAGAGGCGCATTCCCAAGAGGAGCCAACGCCTTGGCAGGGCCAGGACAGGGACCAGGAGGATCGCGCAGACCACGGACCAGGAATAGAACGCCGCGGCGAAGAGCAGGGAGCGAAACAGGATCAAGGCGGATCTTTCTGCCGGTTCGGGCTGGCCTGGCCCAGACGCCGGAGCGTCTCCCGGCCCAGGACGGTCATGTACTTCGAGTACTCGCGGATCATCAACCGGGTATCCCTTCCGCTCTGGCTCCAGCGCCGGGCGTCGAGGGCCGGCGTGGCGGCGGCGTAGGATTGAAGCTCGATCCCCGGCAGCGCGGTCCTGAGCTCAAGCATGGCCCTGGGCATGTGATAGTCGGCGGTGACGATGATCAGGCTGCGATATCGCATGGCGCGGGCCCATTCCGCTGTCTCCCTGGCGTTGCCCAGCGTGTCGGCTGCGGTGAAGCCCAGGTCCACGCAGCAGTCGTACAGCCGTCGCGCGGCCTTGCTGACCAGGCGGATGTCCTCACGGCTGGCCTCCCGGTTGACGCCGGAGACCAGCAGGCGCTTTGCAAGCCCGGCCTCCAGGACCGTCATCCCGGCGTCGAGCCGGGCGTTCGAGCCTGCGCCCGTCAGCACCACGACGCCGTCGGCGGCCCGGGGCAGGCTCGCTGGCGTCATGCGACTGACCCGGTCGGCGAAGGCGAACAGCCCGGCCGCCCAGATGAGACCGAGGACCAGCAGGGCCGCGAGCACCCTCAAAGGTCGAACTCCCGGATGCGTCGCGCGGCGCTGGCCAGGGCGGACGCGATCGCCACGCCGCCCGCGATCCCGATCAGTCCCGCCAGCTGCAAGGCGGGATGGACGGCTGACGCCAGCGACCTCTCGACCTGCAAGAGACCGGTGGCCCCGGCTATTCCCACGGCCGCCAGGCCTCCGACGAGGGCCCCGCTGATCAGGTCGACCACAACCGGGCGGGCGGACTGCAACAGACAGGCCGCCCATGTCGCGCCCAGCTGGATCCGGACCTTGAGCGCAGTCCCTCGCCGGGCGATCTCGTGACCCGCCGCGAGCGAACCGAGCGTCGCAAGACCGATGGCGCACAGGATCAGACTCGACAGGGCGGCGGTCAGGATCTCCCGCCGGAACGCCTCGCCCGTTCGCAGCCATCCCTGGTGATCGTCGACCACCGCGTCAATTCCCGCGGCGCTCAGGGTGCTGGCGAGGTCCTGGCGCGAGGCCGGTCGCCGGGCGTCGAGCTCGACGGCGATCAGTCGTGGCAGGACCTCAAGATCAGGCCCTCGCGCCCCGGCGGTCCAGGGCGACAGCAACTGGGCCACACGGGCCGGAGCCAGGACCCGGACCTCGGCGACACCCTCGGTCCCGGCCAGAACTTCGGCTGCGCGACGGGCCTCGACCCCGGCGACCGCGGCCTCGGATGGCCGGATGGCGACGGTCATTTCTCCGACGAGACGGGTCTCCCAGGTCTCAGCACGGCCGGAAGCCACCAGCGCCGCCTGACCGATCAGGCCCGCCAGCGCGGTCAGCACGGCGGCGATCAGGATGACATTGAACCGGCTCATGCCGCCGCCTCGGGGAGGGCCCGACCGCCGGACAGTCGCAGGCGGCGCGATGCAGGCGCGAGGTCGGGATTGCGACTGGCGATCACCAGGGTCGCGCCCTGCCGGTTCAGCTGCAGAAGCAGCCGCAGGACCCGGCGGGCGGAATCCGGCTCCATCCAGCCCAACGGTTCATCCGCCAGGATAAGGTCTGGTTTCCCGGCCACCGCCCGCGCCACCAGGACCCGCTGACGCTGGTCATGATTCAGGGCGCGGGGGCGGGCGCGGCTCATGTCCGCCAAGCCCAGCCACCCCAGGAGTTCAGCCGTGTCCCGGCGCCGCTCCTGGGGGCGAACGCCGGCGATCCGCATGGGCAGGGCGGCGTTCTCCTCCACGGTCAGGTCGTCGATCAGGTCGAGGTCCTGCCGGATCAGACCGATCCGCCGCCGGAGACGCGCCCGTTTCCCGGAGGGCATTCGCCAGGGGTTCCCACCCAGGATCTCCACCCGCCCGGCCCCAGGCCGGCGAACCAGCCCGGTAAGGTCCAGCATCGTGCTCTTGCCCGCTCCCGCCTCGCCATGCACCAGCAGGAAGTCGCCCTGGGCCAGTTCGAGATCCAGATCAGACAAGCCGGCAGGCCCGTCTCCGCGGGGGGCGCTCAGCCCGCTCAGTCGAAGGGCCGGTGTCGGGGCTGGAGCGGCGAGGTCAGGCATGGCGGACTTCGGGGGCGAAGGTAGGGCTCCTCGCAAGCCTAGCACAAGCCTGCGGCCCTGGCGCTCCCGGACACGCCGCACGCCTGCGAACATCCCTGCGGTATGGCTGCGATCTGTTAACCTTATGGGTGTAATGTGCTCTGCGAAGCTTCGCAGTGGGGCGAAGTCAGCGGTCCGGTCCCCCGAACGATGATCTTGACCTGTCCGAATTGTTCCGCCCGCTATGCCGTATCCTCGGGCGATCTGCCTGAGTCCGGGCGTCTGGTGCGCTGCGTCTCCTGCGGACACAAGTGGCGGGCCTCGCCGGCTGATGCGAAC
>JBJTEN010000206.1:0-5636 GCA_046092925.1 Phenylobacterium sp.
CGCCTTCACCCAGGACGACGCCCACATCTTCTGCCGCGAGGACCAGATCGAGGCGGAGACGACGAAGTTCGTGAAGCTGCTGAACTCGGTCTATTCGGACTTCGGCCTCGACCTGCACAGCGTCAAGCTGGCCCTGCGGCCCGACATCCGCGCGGGTTCCGACGAGGTCTGGGACATCGCCGAGGCCAAGCTCGACCGCGCCGCCCGCCAGGCGGTGAACATGGAGGTCGAGCCCCTGCCCGGGGAAGGCGCCTTCTATGGTCCCAAGCTGGAGTTCCACCTGCGCGACGCCATCGGCCGGACCTGGCAGTGCGGCACGCTTCAGCTGGACTTCGTCCTGCCCGAGCGCCTCGACGCCGAATACGTGGCCGAGGACGGCTCCAAGCAGAGGCCGGTCATGCTGCACCGGGCGATCTGCGGCTCGATGGAGCGGTTTCTAGGCGTGGCGATCGAGAACTACGCCGGCTCATTTCCCCTGTGGCTGGCGCCCACCCAGGCGGTGGTCGCCTCGATCACCTCCGACGCCGATGACTACGCCCGCGAGGTCGCGGCGGAGATGAAGGCTGCGGGCCTCAGGGTCGAGCTGGACCTGCGGAACGAGAAAATCAACTACAAGGTGCGCGAGCACAGCCTCGCCAAGACCCCCGTCATCGCCGCGGTGGGCCGTCGCGAGGCTGAGGGACGCACCGTGGCGATCCGGCGACTGGGTTCCGAGGGGCAGACCATCCTGCCCCTGGGCGACGCGGTGTCGGCCCTTGCCGGCGAGGCGATCCCGCCGGATCTGGCCCGCGCTGCGTTGAGGAGCTGATGCCGCAAGGTCCGGGCCAGGATGCTGTGACACGGGCGCCTCCCGACCCTGACGGGGGGGTCTCGGTGATCGTTGTCGTCTACATGACGGGGGACTCCCTCTTCCCGTCGGTCGAAAGCGCCCTGGCCCAACCGGAGGTGACCGAGGTCATCCTGGTGGACAACGGATCCCTGCCGGAGGACATCGAAAGGCTCGGGGACCTGGCGCGCCGGAACCCCCGGGTGCGCCTGATTTCCGGCCAGGGGAACATCGGCTTCGCCCGCGGCGCCAATCTGGGGGCGAAGGCTGCGAAGGGGGGGCTGCTGGTCTTCCTCAACCCGGACGCCTTCCTGGGTCCGGGGGGAATCAGCGCCCTTTCGGAGGCCCTCGCCGGGCGCCCATCGCCAAGCCTGGCGGGCGCGCGGATCATGAACAGCGACGGTTCGGAGCAGAGGGGTGGCCGCCGGGGTGAGATCACGCCCCTGTCGACCCTGCTCAGCCTGTCAAACCTGACAAGGCTGGCGCCCGCCCTGCGCAGGTTCGAGGTGCACCTCGAGGATCAGCCGGCCCCGGCCGGCGTGGTCGAGGCGCCCACGGTGTCCGGCGCCTGCTTCGCCATGCGGCGCGCCGACTTCGAGTCCATCGGAGGGTTCGACGAGGGCTACTTCCTGCATGTGGAGGACATCGACCTGTGCTGGCGTGTGCGCCAGGCTGGGGGGCAGGTGGTCTTCCAGCCCGCCGCCAGGGTGGTGCATGTGGGCCATACCAGCCGGGCGCACCCCCTGCGGGTGGAGTTCGCCAAGGGCTGCGGGCTGGCGCGCTTCTTCCGGAAGCGGGCGCGGTCGCCGATTGAATCGCTGGCGGTCTGGGGGATCTCGCCCCTCATCGTCGCCGCCGCCGTCATCCGGCCCGTCCTCTGGCGGCTGCGCGACGCCAGGCCTGCGCAGCGATCGGAAAACGGCCTCAGGCGGGTCGGGGGAAGAGCCCCGCACGGGTAACCGACGCTGTCGGGGTCTTGCCCAACAGGATGCAGATCCACTCCGCCGTCTCCATGAGAGCCGGCAGGTCGTATCCTGTCGCAAACCCTGCGCGCTCGAGCATGTAGACCAGATCCTCCGTGCCGATGTTGCCGGTGGCGTTCGGTGCGAAGGGACAGCCTCCGAGACCGCCACAACTGGCGTCGAGCACATCCACGCCGGCCTCTACGCCTGCAAAGGCGTTGGCCAGGCCGGTATTGCGCGTATCGTGGAAGTGCAGGCGCAGGCGACGGTCGCCGGCCACCGCCCGGCACGCCTCGACCAGCCGACGCACGGCCCAGGGGTCGGCGACCCCGATGGTGTCGGCAAGGGCGATCTCGTCGAGGGGCAGCCGGGCCGCCTCACGCACCAGGGAGATCACCCTCTGTGGCGACACCTCGCCCTCGAAGGGACAGCCGAAGGCCACGGAGAAGGTCACGGACAGCCTTGGCCCCCCCGTCGCTGCGCGCCGCTCGGCCACGGCGGCGAGGGTGGCCATCTGCTCCGAGGTCGGGGCGCCCTGGTTCCGGATTCCGAAGGCGTCGGAGGCGCAGACGACGACGTTCGCCTCGTCGCAGCCGGTGGAGACCGCCCTGTCCCATCCCCTCATGTTCAACACGAGGCCGATCCGGGACCGGCGCGGATCGCCAGGCAGGGCCGCGCAGACCTCTTCGGCTCCGGCCATCTGGGGAACGCGCGCCGGATTGACGAAGGAGACCGTCTCGATACGCCGAGCCCCGGCGGACTCGAGCCGGCGGATGAATTCGACCCTCTGGGCCGGGGTCAGCGTCGTCTTCTCGTTCTGGAGGCCATCCCTCGGCCCGACCTCGACAATCTGGATGAAGCGGCTCACGGGCGAATCTCCCTGGGGGGCGCGTAGACGGTCAGGACGGTGTCGTCGCCATTGGAATAGTTCAGGCCGGCGACCTGGCCGACCTCGCGCGGCGTGATCCCCTCCCGGGCGAGAGCGGCGCGGAAGGCGGGCTGTTCACGGCTCTCGACGACGGCGGCGCGCCCTGAGGCCAACGCCTGCGCGGCGTCCTCGGCGCCCCCCTGGCCCGTGTCGGTCCCGACCAGGAAGACCAGGCTGGGTTCGGCATAGCCGGCCACGGCGACCGGACCGGGCACAACCCCCTGGGCGGGAAGAAGTCGGGCCTCTTCAAGCACGGCGACCGTCCTCTCCGACAGAAGCAGGGGCTTCAGGCCCGGTGCGAGGAGACCCGTCAGGGCGGCATGCCCGAGGACGCCCAGGGGCAGGGCCCAGAGCAGGGCGCGGACGGCCTGACCCCGGAGGAGGAAGATCGCTCCCGCGCCTCCGGCAAGGAGCAGGAGAACAGCTGTCAGAACCGCGGCGGGGAGATTCCCGTAGGTCACGGCGAGGTAGATGGCGACGCCGGCCAGCAACACGCCGGCGAGGCCGTGCAAGGCGGCGCCGAGACGCCGGGGCAGCGGCCGGTCGGCCTGCGTGAGACCGGCGGCGCAAAGCCAGGCCAGGGCCGCGTAGCAGGGCAGCACATAGTGCGGAAGCTTGGTCGGCGTCAGCTCGAACACGATCCAGGCGGGGATCAGCCAGGCCAGGGCGAAGCGTACGCCAGGCTCAGCCCTCCGGCGCCATGCGACCCAGGCTGCGGCCGGAAGAAGGAGGGTTCCGGGGAAGGTCAGCAGCGGGGCGGCCAGGGCGTGCATGCCCGGCGGGGCCCCGTGGCTCTCATGGCCTCCCGCCAGCTTGGGGGCGAGATCGCCGCTGATGGCCGTCGACCAGAAGGCGCCGTCGGTCGCGATGGTGACCGCCCAGGCCCAGGGACCGACGATCGCGGCGAACAGGATCAGGCCCCAGGTCCAGCCTACGGGCCTGACGGTGAGGGGCTTGCGGTCCGCCAGTCGCAGGGTCAGGGCTGCAAGGGCCGCCACCATCAGGGCGATGGGAAGCTTCACGAGGGAGGCAAGGGCCAGGGCGATCCACATGAGGAGGGCCGTATGCCGGCCGGCTGCAGGCCCGCCCCGCGCCTCGGCGTAGAGGCGCGCGAAGGCGGCCATGGCGAGGACCGTCAGCCCGGCCAGCATTGCGTCGGTCTTGGCGATGAAGGCCTCGGTGGAGAGAAGAAGTCCTCCCCCCAGCAGCAGGCCGGCGAGGAGGGCCCGCGACCGGCTGAAGAACCCTGCAGCGCCCCAGACGCAGGCGGCGGCGGCGAGCATGGCGCCCAGCAGGGAGGGGATGCGGTAGAGCCGGATATCCCGCTGGCCGGCGTCACCGAAGGCCGAAACCACCGCAGCCTGCATCCAGTGGATTCCCACCGGCTTCTTGAATCGCGGCTGGTCCTGGAAACGGATGACCACATAGTCGCCCTGCTCGAGCATCTGGGCGGTGGCCTGGGCGAACCGGGCCTCGTCGCGATCGAGGGGCGGCAGGGCCAGAAGCCCGGGAAGCCCCGCGAGGAAGGCGAACAGGGCGGCGAGCGCCGGGCCGCGCCAGCCGCCGGGCCGTCGGAAGATGTCAAATGTGTTCGCCAGCCACATGGACGGCTGGTTAGCATGATCCTTCAGCGGCGTCGTTTCCCTTGAGACGCGAAAGATCGTACAGACAGGTATGGATTCCGCCCTCCAGCCGAACCTGACCGCAGCGCCGGCGCCTCCGGGCGGGCCCGAGGTTTCCGTGGTTGTGCCCGTCTTCAACGAGGCGGGGGCGGCCCCGGCGCTGGCCCGGGAGATCGCCGCCGCCTTCCGGGGGCGCGACATCGAGATCCTGTTTGTCGACGACAGCAGCCGGGACGAGACGCGAGAGCAGCTCGCCGCCCTTCAGCCGGACCTTCCCGCCCTCAGAATCCTCACCCATGCGGCGAACGCCGGGCAGAGTCGCGCCGTCCGCACCGGCGTTCTGGCCGCGCGATCCGACATCATCGTCACCCTGGACGGGGACGGACAGAACGATCCCGCCGATGCGCCCCGGCTTGTGGAGGCGCTGCGCGCCGGCCCGCCGGACCTCGCCCTCGTGGGGGGAGAACGGGTCCGGCGCCAGGACAGCGCCGCCAAGAAGATCGCATCCCGTCTTGGCAACAGCATCCGCCGCCGGCTTCTGAGGGATACGGCCAACGATACCGGCTGCGGGCTGAAGGCCTTCCGAAGGGAGGCGTTCCTGCGTCTGCCCTACTTCGACCACATCCACCGCTACCTTCCCGCCCTGATGCAGAGGGAAGGCTATTCGACGCTGTTCCTGCCGGTCGGGCACCGTCCCCGGACCAGCGGGGCCTCCAAGTACACGAATCTCGGCAGGCTCTGGGCCTCGGCCTCTGATCTCGCGGGCGTCATCTGGCTCCAGTCCCGGGCCCGCAACCCCGGACCGATCACAGAGATCTGAGGTCCGTGACTTCGCCCTCAGGTGAAGGCTGTGAGGATCGCAACGACCAGGGCGACTTCGAAGGCGCGGGTGGCGATACGGGTCATGCAGGGGCTCCGGGAGGAATTCCCCTGCGTCCCCTGCAAGGCCTGCGCCAGACTCTATCCTCTGAAATACAACATGAATTTCGTCGCTGATCGCCCTCGGCGGGGGCATTTCCGGCCGGGCGGCCGAAACAGCCGGGTCGAGGATCAGGTATTGATCCGGGCCTTGCGTCCGGCCTTCTTGCGCCGATCCGCCCCGCCCGACCACTCTGCGCTTTCATAGGCCTCACGGGCCGCGTCGAGCACTGGCGCGCCCCCCCGAAGGCCGCGACGGGCGCCCTCCTGACCGATCAGATGGGCGTTGAGCGCAGCTGCGCCCGCAGCGAGCGGAAGCTCGGAAGGGGGGCGGATACGTTCCCGCTTTCCGGCTCCGGCGGCCGGCCAGGACGCGGAGG
>JBJTEN010000207.1:0-3875 GCA_046092925.1 Phenylobacterium sp.
AGTTGGTCGTTATTCGATAACGGTTGGACCCGGCGGTCTGGGTGGTCCTCCTGCTGCGGCGAACAGCGGAGGTGAGAATGGCGGCGACAGTTCAATTGGCGCCATCGTCTCGGCGCGCGGTGGCGGGCGGGGCGGTGGAAATGGGCCCGACCTTCCGGGTGTGGGAGGGTCAGGTGGCGGTGGCTGGGGACTGAATCAACCTGGGGGTCTCGGTATTGAGGGCCAAGGTTCTCGCGGCGGAGATGGAGGCGGCCGGACTGCCGCCGGAGGCGGCGGCGGTGCCGCAGAACAAGGACAACCGGGAATTGCTGGATTTGCGGGTCGCGGAGGTCAAGGACTGATCCTACAGTTTAGGGGGAGCTCGGGGATATTTGGTTCTGGTGGCGGCGGCGGCTCAAACATCAACCTAGGCGGAAGCCAAGGTGGCATGGGTGGACAAAACGCCGGAAATGGCTCCGCACAATCCAATGGCGGTGCTGCACTCAACGGCTTTGGCGGGGGTGGTGGGGGTGCAGGCTACGATGGAGTTGCTCCAATTGGGCGTGGAGGCCGAGGCGGGTCGGGAATCGTCATGATTTGGAGCCGCGACCCGGGACTTACCGGTGAAGGCTGCGAGGAGCGCGCGGTCGATGGCGGTAAACTGTTGGTGTTCAGCGCCGATGGTCTTATCTCGGTCGCCTGTTAAGGCTGTCTCGGCCTCATTTTTTGCAATCTGTAAGGGAACGTAATGCAAGACTGGCGGGAGTGGTTCTCAGCGGGAAGCGGGATTGATCGCGTCCAAGGATTCATTACCCCTCGGTCTGTGCGAGCGATTAGATGCCTTCTGGCTCACCAGGACGACGCCGCGATTGGTGGTTCCATAGCTGAGATTGGCACATTTCGTGGGAAAACATTCATTGGCCTCGCTGCGGCTACCCGGGATGGTGAGAGGGTTGTTGGGGTCGATATCTTCCCTGATGGCGTTCAGCAAAGCCTTCTGAATTCTGCTCGCGAATTCCTCGACGAGGAACAACTAAAGCGGATAAGTCTCGTAAAAAGAGACTCCTCAAATCTAAAGTTTCAAGAATGGTCTAATATCCTAGGCTCAAGAGCAAGATTCGTTCATGTTGACGGAAATCATACAAATCTAGCCGTGCGATATGACATTATGTTAGCGGCGTCTCACCTTAATGAAGGTGGAATTGTTTTGATTGATGATTTCTTGCATGATTGGTATCCCGACGTAACTGAAGGCATTATCGATGCTCTAAGATTGATTCCGAACATCGTGCCTGTGGCTGTCATCCCAAGGAGCGGTGATTTGTTAAAAGGCGGAACAAAACTCGTTTGTGCAGAAAAAGCGTCATCTGAAGTCTATAGAAATCTGCTTATTTCGGAGTTTTCCGAAATTCGTCCGAGGAATTTTAGTGTTGCCGGATCAGTAGTTACTGGTTTCATGAATATAGATTAAGTTCTCATTTTCTAGAGATTTCGATACACCTTAGGCGAATTCATTGATTTTGATGGAAGCTCAGCTGCGATGGATATCCGGAAGGCCATAGACGAAGGACGGTATGCCGAGGCGGCGGCGCATCTGCGGCCTCTGTCGGATCAGGGATCCTCGGACTCTTCGAACGATCTGGCGATTGTCTATCGCCGGATGGGGCAGCCGGCGAACGAGCTGTTCTTCGCTCATCGGGCGTTCGAGCAGAACCGGATGTCCAGTTCGGCGTTGCAGACCCTTCTGCGGGCCCTTCTGGTTCAGGGGTTCTTTCAGTCCGCCGCGCGGATTTACCGGGAGGTGCGGGGCGAGCGGTGCATCAACCGCAGCCACCATGTCAACGGGGCCATCGCCCTGATCCGGATCAACCGGGTGGAGGAGGCCGCCGAAGCCCTGGATCGGACCGACGGATTTCCCTCGGTCGGGGCCGAGGACCTCAAGGTCGAGCTGCTGATGGCGAGGGCGCGCTTCGAGCATGACCGCGCCTTTGCCCTGCTGGACCGCTTGACGGCCCTGGGCGAGGACATGGAGACGCAGAAAACGAGCCAGCTGTTCGCCTCTGGCGACATGGCCGGCGTGGTGGCGCATTTTGACGCCCGGGCGCCGCACCACGCCGGGGTTCGCAGCCAGGGCAAGACGGCCCTGCAGGCGGCGATCGCCCTGGCGGACCGGGACCGGGTGCAGCGATACCTGTCGGAGATCGAAGGCATAGCCGGATCGACCGTCGCCCTGGCCCGAGGCCTGCTGGAGGGGCGCGAGCGCGTGGAAGTGCGGGGGGCGGAGAGAACCTGGCGGTTCCCGTTCGTCGCCACGAACTTCTCGGTCGCCCTGCCGCAGGTGGCGGGCGTGTTCTACGAGGTGGCGGCGCTGGACGCGCTTCGCGGCCTCATCCGGCCGGGCCAGACCGTGGTCGATGTGGGCGCCAACATCGGCAATCACACGGTCTATTTCGCCGGTGAGGCCGGGTGCCGTGTGGTTCCTTTCGAGTGCAACCCCCGGATGGTCGAGAACCTGAAGGCGACCATCGCCCTGAACCAGCTGGAGGGCAGGTCGATCTGTCGCATCTGGGCAAGGCGGTGTCGTCCTTCGTGGGGACCATTCCGTTCCAGTTCGTCCGGGACGACTATTCCTTCGTGACGGCGGGGGAGGGCGAGGGGATCACCCTGACACCCTGCCTGACCCTCGACAGCCTCGACCTGCCGGAGTGCGCCCTCCTGAAGATCGACGTGGACGGCGGGGAGCCGGGAGTTCTGGAGGGCGCGCGGGATGTCCTGGCGCGGCTGCGACCGGCGGTTTCCATCGAAGTTCTGAACTTCAACACCCGGTGGGTGCTGGGGCTGTTCGAGGCCTATGGCTACAACATCCTGCGTGAGGACAGCCAGAACGAAGCCTACAGCGACTTCGTCTTCGTGCCCCGGGAATCCGCCTTCGGGCGTAACTGAGGCCTTGGAATTTCCGCCCCCTTGGGTCCCTGACCCGGTATGCTTCGAAGCTGTCCCGCAGAGCTTTAGTCAGCTATCTTGCGTGCATAAATCTGACTGAGGGGCGGGCCGGTATAAATCGACATCTTCCGCTGAAAGATGTTCAGAAAGGCGTCGATCGCGGGCTTTGGCATTTTGAGAACATCCTGTTGTCCAGGGCGATCCATCGACCAAAGATAATCGTCGAAGATCATCACACCACCGACGCGGAGCAGCTGGAAGCTCATTACCGCGTCAGTCAATACATCCGGCGCCTGATGGGAGCCATCGACGTAAATCAGATCAAAGCCGCCATACTGACCTTCAGACATCACATCGACCAGACCGTATTGCGATAACTTCTTGAGCTTACGGATATTGACCGGGACGTTTACTCGCGACTTAGCCAGAGAAACATTGTGGTCGAAACGACGTTCGACATCGGACATCTCCGCTTCCTTGCCGCCACCCTTCTTGTGCTCGATTCCACCCTCCCAGCTATCGATGCACACAATATCGAGTCCGGATTCAGCGGTTTCTGAACAATTTTCGATAATCCAGGTCGTTGAGCGACCTTCGAAGGAACCAATCTCCAGAATTCGTCTCGGCTTGTTCTGGCTGATCAGCTGGCGCCAGACAGGCAGGCTGGCGGTCTGACTGAACCAATCGTTGGTGAATTCATACTTAGGCCCGTCAGCCTGTTGTTGTTGGGTCATTTCAGCGCCTCGGAGCGATTCAGATCGGGCTCTCGGAGCCAGTTCGCCCCCGAATACCTTGTCCCGCCCTCAGGGCGCAACTCGCGGAACCCTTCACCATGCGTTTCACACTCGACCCGCCGCCAGGGCTGGCGGCGGATGACACTTCGTGTGCGGCGGCGGGGCGGTGGGCGGATGGGTCCAACATCCGGTTCTGGCGCGGGCGGCCGCAGGTGATCG
>JBJTEN010000208.1:0-12153 GCA_046092925.1 Phenylobacterium sp.
CCTCCCGCCCTCCACGCCCGCTCTCGTCATAGGCCGACGTTCCCCGGCTGAAGACCGCAGCATCCCCTGACAACGCCTGCCGCAGCCTTCTCCCGTGTGGCAGGGTCAACTCGACGCCGAGACGGCTGCGGCAGGCCTTGACCGGGTATGCTGCGGTCTTCAGCCGGGAAACGTCGGCCTATGACGAGACCGGGCTTGAAGTCAGGGCGGACATCGAACGAAAGCGGTCAGAGGTTGCGTTTCTGACCCTGGGTGGGGGCCTTGAGTACACCCAGACCCGCGAGAAGGCGGTGGGCGTCGCCTCCTTGATCCGCCGCGAACAAGTCGTGGGCTCCCTGCTCGGAGCTCTGGCGCTGGACCAGACGGATGACGTGCTTGATCCGCGGGAGGGCTGGAGGGTCGATCTTCGGGCCGAGCCGACCCAGCTGACCGGGGCCGTCACGCTGAGCTATGTGACGGCTTCAGCGCAGGGGTCCGCCTAGCTCCCCCTTGCCCCGTCCCGTGGCACCGTCCTTGCCGGACGGATCAAGGCCGGATCGATCCTGGGCGGCACCATCTCAGGTGTCCCTGCGTCGCGGCGGTTCTATGCCGGCGGAGGCGGCTCGGTCAGAGGCTATGTCTTCCAGGGTATCGGGCCGCATCTTGCAGACAACACCCCCCTGGGGGGGCTCTCCGTGGTCGAGTTCTCGGGAGAGGTGCGGCACAGGCTGTCTGATCAATGGGGGGTGGTGGCCTTCCTCGACGGCGGCTCTGTGGGCCTTGCCCAGGAGCCGAGGTTCGGGGATCTCGACCGGGGCGTCGGCCTGGGCGTCCGGTTCAATCCCGGGTTCGGCCCTATTCGCTTTGACCTCGCGGTCCCGCTGAACCGTCGATCCGACGATCCCAGCTATCAGATCTATGTCAGCATCGGGCAAAGCTTTTGAAGTCGCCAAAGACCTCTGGCCCCGGGAAGAGACCTGGTGGGCGGGCTCTGAGGATCGGCCTGGCTGTCCTTGGGGGCGTCTGTCTTGTCTTGGCGCTTTCGCTGATCGCGGCGCCGGCCTTCCTTCGCAGCCCATCCGGTTTGCAGGCGATCGAATCCCTCGCGGACGGGCTCCCGGCGGGCCGTCTTGGGCATCTGGTGGTCGAAGGGGTGTCTGGCGACCCTCTCAGCGAGCTTTCGGTCCGCCGGATCGCCCTCAGGGACAGCCGGGGCGTCTGGCTCGAGGCCCGCAGGCTGAAGGTGGGCTGGGATCCGTCCAGGCTTCTCTCCCGGACTGTTGAGATCCGGAGCGCCTCGGCCGAGCTGATCAGGGTCTTGCGTGCGCCCGTTCTCAGGGCTCCTCAGCCGGAGCAGAGCCTGCCGGTGACGGTCAGCATCGGCCGGTTCGGGGCGGTGATCGAGAGTGAGGCCGCCGCGACCGTGCGCCGCGGTGTCTTCCGCGTGGACGGGGCTCTGCAGTTGCGGCGGGACGACGGGGGACTCTCCCTGCGGCTCGACGCTGACAGTCTGCTCACATCCGGCGACCACCTTGACCTTGCCGTTGAATTCGGTCCGGACCGGCCGCTCGCCCTGAGGGCGTCGGCCCTGGAGGCGCAGGGCGGCGCCATCGCCGGGGCGGTGGGGCTGCCGTCACGCGACTCCTTCCGGCTCACCCTGCTGGCTGACGGTGCTGTCGAGCGCGGGCGGCTGGAGGCGGAGTTGTCTTCGGGAAGTCTGAGGCCGGTCCTGATCGAAGGCGGCTGGACCCCCGAGGATGGCCAGCTGTCAGGAGAGGTGGACCTTTCCGCCTCCACCCTGACCCGACCGCTCTCAGAACGGATCGGCAAGGTGCTGAGGCTCAGGGGTCAGGCGAAGGGCCTTCGTGAAGGCCCCGGGAGGTACGAAGCGCGGCTCTCGCTCTCGACCGACGCGGCGGAGTTTTCTCTCGCAGGACCCGTGGACCTCGAGGCGCGTCGAACCGGTCCCGAGGGTCTCTTGGTTCAGGGCTCGGCGCCCTCTCTCAGCCGGATCGCAGGGGTGGGCGAAGGCGGCGCCTTCAGGATCGACGGGCGTCTCGAAGGGAAGGTCGACGACTGGGGCTTTGAAGGCCGGGCCGGAATCTCCGGGTACCGGGCGATGGACTACAGTCTCGGCGAACTCGGCGGACCCGTGAAGCTCGCCCTGCGAAAAGGGCGGCTCGATCTGGACCTTGCGGCCAGGGGCGCAGGGGGGCGCGGTTCGGGTCTCCTGCCGGCCCTTCTCGGACCCGGGCCCGTCATGGACCTGAAGGCCTCACGACTTGCCGATGGCGCTCTTCTTATCGAGGACCTGAAGGCCGAGGGGGCTGGCTTCCGGGTCACCGGAGCTGGATCGCGAGGGCTCTTCGGGGGCCTGTCCTTCTCGGGGACCGCATCGATAAGCCGGCTCGACCTGGGTCTGCCGGGGGCGAAGGGTCGGCTGACGGGACGATGGGGGGCGCGCTCAGAGTCTTCCCAGTCGCCCTGGACGGTCGCTCTCGAGGCCCGGGGGGAGGACCTGCGCACCGGTCTGGAGGAAGTCGATCGTCTGCTGGGCGGCCGACCATCCGTCGACGCGCGCCTCAGGCTCAACGGGCAAGAGGTCCGGGTTGAAGGCTTTGAGCTTGTGGGCGCTTCGGTCCGGGCTTCGGCCAAGGGGGGCGTCCTCACCGCAGGCAGGACCGACCTGGGCTTCGAGTGGGCGGCCTCAGGTCCTTTCCGTGCGGGCCCCGTCGAAGTCGCCGGAAAGGCGTCGGGGACCGGCCGCGTCACCGGCCGGCTGGCCGCTCCGCAGGTGCAGATGGGCGCTGGCTTTGACGCGATCGAGCTTCCCGGTCTCCAGCTCACGGCTGCCCGTCTCGAGCTGAACTGGACCCCGGACGGCGGTTCAGCGGAGATCCGGGCGGCAAGCCGCTATGGTCCGGCCATGGCCGCAGCCGACTTTGCGTTTCCGGGCGGGAACCTTGCCTTGCGCAACCTCCGCGTCGACGGGGGAGGGGTGAGGGCAGGGGGCGAGGCGATCCTGGCCGGCGGGGATGCATCGCGCGCGGACCTGACGATCGAGGTGACCCGGGGCGCCCTGCTCTCCGAGGGCTCTATCAGGGGCTCCCTCCGCCTTGAGGAACGCACCCGCTCGGGGCTCTGGCTTGACGCTGACCTTGTGGCGAGGAACGCCCTGTCGCCCGGGGAAACCGTCTCCATCGCCGAAGGGCGGTTCCGGGCCGAGGGGCCCCTGGACCGTCTGACCTATGACGTCTATGCGCGGGGCGAGACCCAGGGCGGGGACTGGCGGTTGGACGGGACGGGCCTCGCCACCCGCGCCGGGTCGGTCCTGAAGATTGGCTTCGACGGCTCCGCCGAGGCGGCGGGACGGGAGGTGCGGACCACAGAGACCGCACGCATCGATCTGGATGGGTCTTCCCGGAGCGGCAGGTTGCGGCTTGCGCTCGAGCGGGGAGGCTCAGCTTCACTCGACTTCAGTCTCGGGCGCGAAGCCGCCGAGATCCTGGGGCGGGTGGACGACCTTCCTGCGGCTTTCCTGAACCCTGACCTCGCCGGGAAGCTTGATGTCGACTTCAGAATCCGGGGGCAGGCCGGCCGGCTGGTCGGTACGGGTTCCGGCCGGCTCTCCGATGTCCGGGCGAGGGACAGCGAGATTGCGCTGAGTCTGAATGGGCGTTTCGCCGCGACCCTCTCGGACGAGGAGGTCCGGGTGCAGGCGGACCTGGGCAATGCGCAAGGCATGACCGCAATCTCGGAGGTCACCTTGCCGGTCAAGACCCGACTGGCGGATCTTCAGATCCTGCCGGATCGCGAGAGGCCCCTTCGGGGTCAGGTCCGTGCGAATGGCGAGATCAAGCCGCTTTGGGACCTCCTGGTCGGCGGTGAACAGTCGCTCAGCGGCGAGGTTCGCTTGACAGGCGTACTCGGAGGCACTCTGGCCGCGCCCCGTGCGCAGGGGGAGGCCGAGATCGAGAACGGCGCCTTCTCGGACGCTGCGACAGGACTGGTCCTGAAGAACGTCATCGTGCGCTCGAGGCTTTCTGAGACCGAGATCCGGATTGACCGGGCGACAGGCGCCGACGGACAGGGCGGCGTCCTTTCAGGTTCAGGCGTGATCGCCCTGCAGGAAGGGGCGCCCAGCTCGTTCCGTCTTGATCTCCTCAACTTCAGGGTGATCGACAACGAGCTCGCGACCGCTCTGGCCTCGGGACAGGCATCGATGACGCGCGCGGCGGATGGCCGGGTCACCCTCAAGGGGGGCCTTACGATCAACCGGGCCGATGTCACCGCCTCGGCCCCGACACCGACCGGGGTGACCCCTCTCGCCGTTACGGAGATCAACCGTCCTGTGCGTGTTGGCCGCGGACCGGCGATTCGGGATCTGGGTCCCGCCGTCGCCCTGGACGTCACATTGAAGGCGCCTCAGCAGGTTTATATCCGCGGTCAGGGCCTCGATCTCGAGATGTCGCTCGACGCCCGGGTCACAGGAACCACGGCGCGTCCCAGGCTCACAGGGCTGGCCAGGGTGATCCGGGGGTCCTACGCCTTCGCCGACAAGCGTTTCGAGATCGATCCTTCCGGCGTGGTCTATCTGTCCCAGGATCCCGCCCGCATCCGGCTTGACCTCGCTGCGGTCCGGGCCGATCCGGCGCTGACCGCGACGGTCCGGATCCGCGGTACGGCTGCACGGCCGGAGGTGACGCTGACATCCAATCCTGCATTGCCCACGGACGAAATCTTCTCGCAGATCCTGTTCGGGCGTTCAGCCTCCCAGCTGTCTCCGCTGGAGACCGCCCAGCTGGCTTCCGCCGTGGCGTCCATGGCCGGCGGCGGCGCCCTCGACGTCATTGGAAATCTGAGAGGCCTCGCCGGGCTCGACCGGCTGACCTTTGCAGGCGGAACGGACGGCGATGGCGTCGAGGTCTCTGGTGGCAAGTACCTGACGGATAACGTGCTTTTGATTGTGACCGGGGGCGGGCGCGAGGGAGGTTCGGCCCAGGTCGAGTGGAATGTCAGCCGATCCCTGAGCCTGATCTCGAAACTCTCAGGCCAGGGCGGGAACACCCTGTCCGTCCGCTGGCGGAGGGATTACTGAGTTCGGATCTCAGTTGCTGATCCTGGGCCGCAGACGATACCGGCCCGGTTCGAAGGACTCGAAGAGCTCGGGCGCCTGCGGGTGCCCGACGGGCTCTCCGGTCTCGTCCGCCAGAAGGTTCTGTTCCGAAACATAGGCCAAGTAGGCGCTGTCCTCGTTCTCCGCCAACAGGTGGTAAAACGGCTGATCCTTCCGCGGGCGCACGTGCTCCGGGATGGACAGCCACCACTCTTCGGTATTGTTGAAAGTCGGGTCGACGTCGAAGATCACGCCCCTGAAGGGGTAGATCCGGTGCCGGACGACGTCGCCGATTGCGAACTTCGCCTCTCTGACGATCGCGGGATGGGACTCGCCGGCTGTGCCGGCCGATCTCAGAATGTTCATCACAGCACGCTCCGGGCAACGAGAGCCACACTCCATACCTAATTCAATCGCCGAAGGTCGCAAGACGCCTTCCGGCCCCTTCGGGTCTCGGATAGGCTGGACGGAGAGTGGCGGGGCGACTTGCTCCGCCCGTCTGGGACCGGGTTCCATGTCAGAGGCGCCAGGCGCCACCGGCGCCATGCAAGACGGTCGTGAGAAGGGCGGGCTGAAGGAGGGCAGGGTTCTCTACGGCGCCCTCGACCTCGGAACCAACAACTGCCGTCTTCTGATCGCCGCGCCCTCCGGCAGGGGATTTCGCGTGGTCGACGCCTATTCCCGGATCGTTCGGCTTGGCGAGGGGCTCTCCCAGTCCGGCCGGCTCTCGGACGCCGCCATGGAGCGAGCCCTTGCCGCGCTTCGGGTCAGCGCCGAGAAGGTCCGGAGGAGGGGGGTGACCCGCTTCAAGGCGATCGCCACCCAGGCCTGCCGATCTGCAGCCAACGGCGCCGAATTCATCGAGCGGGTGGCCGCCGAGACCGGCCTGAGGCTGGAAGTGATCTCGCCGAAAGAGGAGGCGAGGCTGTCCGTGGCGGGGTGCGTCAATCTTCTGGATCGGAAGGCGGACGCCGCCCTGGTTGTAGACGTGGGAGGCGGCTCCACAGAGTTGTCCTGGATCGATCTTTCCGCAGGACAGGGACCCAAGGGCGGACAGGCTCCGATCCGGGCCTGGTGTTCGATCCCTCTCGGGGTCGTGACCCTCGCAGAGGAATTTCCCGAGGGAAATGCAGAACCTGAGGTCTGGTTCCGGGAGATGGTGGATGCCTTCCGGCGGCGTCTTGAGGGATTCGTCGGCGCCGAGACCTTGCGTTCGACCTTTCTGGCGGGGCGCGCACACATTGTGGGGACTTCGGGGGCGATCACCAGTCTTGCCGGCATGCACCTTGACCTCCCCAGATATGACCGCAACCGCGTCGATGGCATCTGGATGACCCGGGCGGAGTGCGAGGCCGCCGCAGATCGTCTCATCTCCATGACCATGGCGGAAAGGGCGGCGCAGCCCTGCATCGGTCCGGACCGCGCGGACCTGGTGCTTGCAGGGGCCGCCATCCTGCAGGCCGTTCAAGAAGTGTGGCCCTGCGACCGGGTCAGGGTGGCTGACCGTGGACTGCGGGAAGGCATTCTCCTGACCATGATGACGCCCCGCAGGCGCAGAGGTGCGAGGACGCGCAAGGGGACCCGGCCCCATGCCTGATCCACCCCGCCGCCGAATGGTGCGCCCGCCCACCGGCGGGGCGGAGGAGGGACGGGTAAAGCCCGCCCGCCTCAAGACCGCCAAGATGAGAACGCCCTCGTCCCAGGCCTGGCTCTCCCGTCAGATCAATGATCCCTGGGCGGCCAAGGCGCGCGCTCATGGCTACCGCAGCCGGGCCGCCTACAAGCTTGTGGATATCGCGGACCGCTTCGGCCTCCTGAAACCGGGGCAGAGGGTCATCGACCTCGGCGCCGCCCCCGGAGGCTGGACCCAGGTCGCCCTCGAGCGGGGCGTCACGAGGATCGCCGGGGTGGACCTGCTGCCGGTCGAGCCCCTGCCGCCAGCCATGTTCCTCCAGATGGACTTTACAGATCCGGCGTGTGGCGACCGGCTCGTAGAGGCGCTGGGAGGCGCGCCCGACCTCGTCATGTCCGACATGGCGCCCAACACGGTGGGCCACCGGCGCACGGACCACCTCCGTATTGTGGGCCTGATCGATGCTGCGGTGGACTTTGCGGAGGCCGTGCTTCCCCCAGGCGGCGCCTTCGTGGCCAAGGCCTTCCAGGGCGGCGAGATCAGCGAGGTGATGACCCGCCTGAAGCGCAGCTTCACACAGGTCCGGAACGTCAAGCCGCCCGCCAGCCGGGCGGACTCCTCGGAGACCTATCTGGTGGCGACCGGATTCAGGGGGCGTCCTCCGGGCGGCCTTGCGCAGGAGCCCCGCTAGCCCTTATACGCGGCTCGCAAAATGGAGAGTCTCATGGAGATTCGCGAAGGCCTTACCTTCGACGACGTTTTGCTCGAACCCGGCGCCTCCGAGGTCATGCCGGGACAGGTGGACACCGTCACCCGGTTCACCCGCGAGATCAGCCTCAACATTCCCATCGTCTCTTCCGCCATGGATACGGTGACCGAAAGCCGGCTGGCCATCGCCATGGCCCAGGCGGGCGGCATGGGGATCCTGCACCGTAACCTGACCGTCGAGGAACAGGCCGACCAGGTGCGCGAGGTCAAGCGCTACGAAAGCGGCATGGTCATCAATCCTGTGACCATCCATCCGGACACCACCCTGCGGGAAATCCGTGAGATAAAGGCGCGTCGGAAGATTTCGGGTTTTCCGGTGGTCGAGCCCGGGACGGGTCGCCTCGTCGGCATGCTGACCAATCGGGACGTGAGGTTCGAGAGCGGCGAGGACATCACCGCGCGTCAGCTGATGACCTCGGAGAATCTGATCACTGTCCGCGAGGGATGCACTCAGGAAGAGGCGCGGACCCTGCTGCGGCGGCACAAGATCGAACGTCTGATTGTGGTGGACGACGACAACCGTGCGGTCGGACTGATCACCGTCAAGGACATGGAGAAGGCCCAGGCCCACCCCTCCGCGGCCAAGGACCTTCAAGGGCGCCTTCTGGTCGGTGCAGCCTCAACGGTCGGGGATGGCGGTCACGAGCGGTCCATGGCCCTTGTCGACGCCGGGGCCGACGTTGTGGTCATCGACACCGCCCACGGCCACAATGCAGACGTCCTGCGGGCGGTCGCAAGGCTGCGGCGCGAGGCCAACCGGGTCCAGATCGTCGCCGGCAACGTCGCCACCTACGACGGGACGCGGGCGCTCATCGACGCCGGCGCGGACGCCGTGAAGGTCGGCATTGGTCCGGGATCCATCTGCACGACGCGCATCGTCGCGGGCGTGGGCGTACCCCAACTGACGGCCATCGCCGACGCGGCGCGCGCCGCGCGGGACACCGGGGTTCCCGTCATCGCCGATGGCGGCATCAAGTATTCCGGGGATTTCGCCAAGGCCCTCGCCATGGGCGCCCAGGCGGCGATGATGGGCTCGGCCTTCGCGGGCACGGACGAGGCGCCCGGAGAGGTCTTCCTGTACCAGGGCCGCTCCTACAAGGCCTATCGTGGCATGGGCTCCCTCGGCGCCATGGCGAACGGTTCGGCGGACCGCTACTTCCAGAAGGAGGTCTCGGCCCTGAAGCTGGTGCCTGAGGGCATAGAGGGACAGGTCGCCTACAAGGGGCCGATTTCCGCTGTTCTTCACCAGATGGTGGGCGGACTGAGGGCCGCCATGGGCTATGTCGGAGCCGCCGACATCCCGTCCTTCCAGGCCAAGGCGCGGTTCGTCCGGATCACCGGCGCTGGCCTGCGCGAAAGCCACGTTCACGACGTCATGATGACCCGTGAGGCCCCAAACTATACGAGCCCTGTCTGACATGGTCGCTGAACCTGAACTGCTTCTCCTCGGCGCCGCGATCGCGATCGGCCTGGTCCAGCTGAGGTGGGCCGCTGCGGCGGCGCGCCGCCAGCAGGAGCTCAAATGGGCCGCCGGTGCGCGCGATGAGGCCATGCCCATCTCCGGCGTGGCTGCGAGACTCGATCGCGCATATCGCAACTTCATGGAGACCTTTCCCCTTTTCGCCGCGGCGATTCTCGCCGTGGTGATCGCGGGCAAGACCGGGACCCTGAGCCTCTGGGGCGCCGCCCTGTACGTCGTGTGTCGCGCGGTCTACGCGCCGGTTTACGCGTCCGGGACCTACATGGTCCGCAGCCTGGTCTGGACGCTATCCCTGGTGGGCCTCGGCATGGTGGTCGCGGCGCTCTTCCTTGCGTGACGGCGGCCGCATCGAGGCGGCCATCCGCGTCCTGACAGAGATCGAAACGGCCCGACGTCCGGCGCGGCTGGCCCTGAAGGCGTGGAGCGACAGCGCGCGCTACGCGGGATCCGGGGACCGCGCCTTCGTCGCTGGCCTGGTGCTCGACGCCCTGCGCCGCCGCCGCTCCGCCGCCTGGCGCCTGGACGAGGACAGCCCGAGGGGCGCCGTCCTGGGCGTGCTCGCCCTGCACTGGAACTGGCCTCCCGACCGGATCGCCGCCGCCTTCGCCGAGGCGCCGCATGGGCCCGGCGCGCTGAACCCGGGGGAATGTGCGCGGCTTTCGGCCCCCCTGGACCTCTCCGGCGCCCTTGACGCGATCGCCGCCGACCTGCCGGACTGGCTCGTCCCGTCCTTCGCGCGTGTCTTCGGCGACCGGGTCCGGCTGGAGGGCGACGCCCTGGCTCGCCGGGCCCCGGTCGACCTGCGGGTCAACACGCTGAAGAGCGACCCGGCCCGGGCTCTGAAGGCCACCGGGCCCCTCGGCGCCCATCCCGTGCCGGGCCTGCCCCTGGCCCTGCGTCTGGATCCTCCCGCCGCGGCTGAACGGACCCCGTCGGTCGAGAGTCTGCCCGAGTTCGTGAAGGGCTGGATGGAGGTCCAGGACGCCGGCTCCCAGCTCGCCGCCGCCTGCGCCGGGGAGGTGAAGGGGCTCCAGGTCCTCGACCTCTGCGCCGGGGGCGGGGGCAAGACCCTGGCCCTCGCCGCCGCCATGGGGTCGACCGGCCAGATCTACGCCTACGATTCCGACGCCCGCCGCCTCGCCGACACCGTGCGCCGGGCCGAGCGGGCCGGGGTGCGCAACCTGCAGGTCCGCACGCCTCTGCGCCCGGATCCCCTCAAGGACCTGGAGGGGCGGATGGACCTGGTCTTCATCGACGCTCCCTGTTCCGGGTCGGGCGCCTGGCGCCGGCACCCGGACACCACGTGGCGGCTGACGCCTGACGCCCTGGCCCGTCGCCAGGCTGACCAGGACTCTGTCCTGGACGCCGGGGTCGCCTTTGTCCGACCCGGCGGGCGGCTGGTCTATGTCACCTGCTCGGTCCTGGCCGAGGAGAACGAGGACCGGGTCGCCGCCTTCCTGGGCCGGCATCGGGATTTTCGCGTTCTGCCCGCCACGGACGACCCGCACTGGCTTCCCCGCCTGACGGCGGAGGGCTATCTCCGGCTGACACCGGCGACCTCGGACACCGACGGATTCTTCGTCGCCGTCCTGGCCCGGGCCGATGGAAGGACCCCCGAATGACCGCCGCCCCCGTCCATGAACGCGTCCTGATCGTCGACTTCGGCAGCCAGGTGACCCAGCTGATCGCTCGGCGGCTTCGCGAGAGCGGGGTCTATTGCGAGATCCACCCCTATGACCGCATCGAGCCCATGCTGGACGCCTTCGCCCCGAAGGCGGTGATCCTGTCCGGCGGGCCCGCCAGCGTGCACGAGGACGACAGCCCCTCGGTCACGCCCCGGGTCTTCGAGCTGGGCGTGCCGGTCCTGGGCATCTGCTATGGCGAGATGACCCTCTGCGCCCAGCTGGGCGGACGGGTCGAGGGCGGGCATGACCGCGAATTCGGCCGGGCCGAGATCCGCATCGAACGGGAGTCCCCCCTGCTGTTCGGCCTTGGCGATGTCGGCGACCGCGAGGTCGTCTGGATGAGCCATGGCGACAAGGTCACGGCCATCCCGCCGGGCTTCGAGGTGGTCGCCTCGTCAGAGGGCAGCCCCTTCGCCGTCATCGCCGATGAGGGGCGGCGGTTCTACGGCGTCCAGTTCCACCCGGAGGTGGCCCACACGCCCCGCGGCGCCCTGATCCTGCGCAACTTCACCCACCGTATCGCCGGCCTGTCCGGGGACTGGACCATGGCCTCCTTCCGCCAGGAGGCGGTGGCGCGCATCCGCGAGCAGGTGGGCGAGGGGCGTGTGATCTGCGGCCTGTCCGGGGGCGTGGACTCCTCCGTGGCCGCCGTCCTGATCCACGAGGCCATAGGCGACCAGCTGACCTGCGTCTTCGTGGACACCGGGCTCCTGCGCCTGAACGAGGCCGAGCAGGTCGTGACCATGTTCCGCGATCACTACAACATTCCGCTTGTGCACGTTGATGCAGGTGAACTTTTCCTGGGCGAGCTGAAAGGCGTCACGGACCCGGAGACCAAGCGCAAGACCATCGGCAGGCTGTTCGTCGATGTCTTCGACCGGGAGGCGGCGAAGATCGAGGGCGCGGCCTTTCTGGCCCAGGGCACCCTCTATCCGGACGTGATCGAGAGCGTCTCCGCCCGGGGCGGGCCCTCGGCGGTGATCAAGAGCCACCACAATGTCGGCGGCCTGCCGGACTACATGAAGCTGAAGCTGGTCGAGCCCCTGCGCGAGCTCTTCAAGGACGAGGTCCGCGCCCTGGGCGTGGAGCTGGGCCTGCCGCCGCAGTTCGTGGGCCGCCACCCCTTCCCGGGGCCGGGCCTGGCCATCCGCATCCCCGGCGAGATCACGCCGGAAAAGGTGGCCGTCCTGCAGAAGGCCGACGCCATCTACCTGGAAGAGATCCGCAAGGCGGGCCTCTACGACAGCATCTGGCAGGCCTTCGCCGTCCTCCTGCCGGTCAAGACCGTCGGCGTCATGGGCGACGCCCGGACCTACGAGGACGTCCTGGCCCTGCGCGCCGTGACCTCCACGGACGGCATGACCGCCGACTTCTTCGAATTCCCCTGGGAGGTCCTCGGCCGCTGCGCGACCCGGATCATCAACGAGGTGAGGGGGGTGAACCGTGTGGTCTACGACGTGACCTCAAAGCCGCCCGGGACGATCGAGTGGGA
>JBJTEN010000209.1:0-8071 GCA_046092925.1 Phenylobacterium sp.
GTCTGAAGGCGTCCCTTTACCATATCCGCGCCCGCGGCGTCGGCTCCCTCGACACCCTCGGCTGCCAGGACGAGGCGATGCGGACGGCCGCGATCGACACCCGCCTGATTCCCCGCCGGACCGTGCTCTTCATCGAGGAGACCGTTGGCTTGAAGATGCCTGACGGTCGCAGTCACGACGGCTTCTGGTACGCCTCGGATACCGGAGGCTCGATCAAGGGCGAACGCATAGACCTGTTCACCGGGTCCGGTTCATCCTCGATGCGCCCTCTCATGCCCCTCAACCTGTCCAGGCTGACAGTCAGCAAGGTCGGGCGGTTCGAGGGCTGCCCGCCGGGCTGAATCAGCTCTCGACGAAGGCCCGCTCCAGGACATAGTCCCCGGGCTGGGCGAGCGAACCTTCGACAAACCCCCTCCCCTCGAGCAGGGGCTTCAGGTCCGCCAGGACGGAGGGGCCGCCGCAAAGCATAAGCCGGTCTTCTTCCGGGTTCAGGTCAGGAAGTCCGAGATCACGGCACATCTGACCCGAGGCGATGAGGTCCGTGATCCTGCCCCGGGTCGGGAAAGGTTCGCGGGTCACCGTCGGGTAGTAGCGCAGCTTGGGCCGGATCATCTCGCCGAGAATCTCGTCGTTCGGCAGGTCGCGCTCGAACAGGTCCCGATAGTTCAGGTCCGCCACCTGCCGGACAGTGTGCGTCACGACAACGGTTTCGAAGTGCTCGTAGACGTCCGGGTCGCGGGCCAGGGAGAGCCAGGGCGCCAGCCCCGTTCCGGTGCCGAGCATGTACAGCCGACGTCCGGGCTTGAGACCGTCCAGGACAAGGGTGCCCGTCGGTTTGCGACCCACTAGGACCGTCTGACCGACCTCGATGTCGCAAAGCCTGGAGGTCAGCGGTCCATTGGGCGCCTTGATCGAATAGAATTCCAGCTCGTCATGCCAGGAGGGACTGGCGATCGAGTAGGCCCTGACCAGGGGCTTGCCCTCCACCATGAGACCGACCATCACGAACTGCCCGCTCTGGAAACGGAAGCCGGGATCCCGGGTCGTCCGGAACGAGAACAGCCTGTCGGTCCAGTGCTGGACCCAGGTCACGGTCTCTTCTGCAAAGGCGCCCGTCTTCTTGGCGGGCGCGGCGGCGGCTTCGGTCACGTGTGCTGTCCAGGGCAGGAGGAGCGATCAGATATCGCCACCGAGGTCGGTCACCGCCCCCGGCGTGCGCGCGACGTGTATCCCGCATTCCGTCTTTTCGGAACCCGCCCAGCGGCCCGCACGGACGTCCTGCCCCTCCTCGACCGGCTGGGTGCAGGGCCAGCAGCCGACCGAAGGATAGCCATGCTCCACAAGCGGATGCGGCGGCAGATCGTGACGGGTCATGTAGGCGTCGAGGGCGGCCTTGTCCCAGTTGGCGAGCGGATTGAACTTGATCCGGCCGTCCGCACGCTCGACGACGGGCAGGGCCATCCTGTCCCCGCCATGAAAGCGCTTGCGCCCCGTGATCCAGGCCTCGAAGCCCTCCAGCCCCCGCTCCAGGGGCAAGACCTTTCGGACCTCGCAGCAGGCGTCGGTGCTGGTCCGCCACAGGTCGCTCTTGGGATCGGTCATGGCGAGATCCGCAAAGGCCGGCCTCAGGTCCCGCACGCCGGTGAGACCCAGGCGCGCCGAGAGGTTCCGGCGGTAGTCCAGCGTCTGGGCGAAGAGCATTCCTGTATCCAGGAAGAGAACCGGCAGGTCCGGTTTCTGGGCGGCGACCATGTGCAGAAGAACGGCGGACTCCGCCCCGAAGGAGGACACCAGGGCCAGGCTCCCCGGAAAGGTCTCAATCGCCCGGCTCAGGATCTCCTCCGGCTCGGCGCGCCGCAGTTCCGCGTCGAGACGGGCCTCCAGGCCCGGAAGTTCCGCGGGATCGTAAGCCATTTCAGCCTCCCTGGCGCTCAATGAAGGCCGGTGATCTTTGGTCAGCCGCCCGCTGATAGACGTGGGTGTGCCTCGCTATGGCGGCGCCCCAGTCCTCGGCGCTGGACCCATCGGCGGGTTCAAAGGCGTTGAAGCCGCACCGGACCATGAAGCCCGCCTGGTCCCGCAGCACATCACCGACCGCCCGGATCTCGCCGCTGAAACCGAGACGTGTCCGCAGAAGCCGCGCGGAGGTGAAGGGTCGGCCGTCGCGAAACCGGGGAAAGGCGAGTGCGACTAGGGTGAGGCCAGACAGCCGGCCTTCCAGCGCCTCCACCTCGTCGGCGGGCTCAAGCCGGACCCCGACCCTGCCGCCGGGCCTCTCCCTGAGGGCCTGTTCCTCCGCCAGAAAGCGGGCCAGGCTGACGACGATATCGCCGCCGGGGTCGGAAGCCTCATCCTCGAGGGTCACGAAGTCATCCTGCGCGTCAGCGCAGCGCTCGCCCTCCAGCCTAATGAGCCTCGGCATAGACAGCCTCCTTGAAGGGGGCGTTGCCCGTCCGCCGCAGGGTGTCCAGGAACCGCTCGCCCTCGCGCCGTTCGCGCAGGTAGGCCTCGACGATCGCTTCGACGGCGTCGGTCACCCGGTCGATCGGAAGGGCCGGCCCCAGCATCTTGCCGACCGACGCATCCTCGGCGCCGGAACCGCCAAGGGTCAGCTGGTAGAACTCCTCACCCTTCTTGTCGACGCCGAGAATGCCGATGTGGCCCACGTGATGGTGGCCGCAGGCGTTGATGCATCCGGAGATCTTGATCTTGAGTTCGCCGATGGCCTCGGCCCGTTCGGGTGTTTCGAACCGCCGGGCGATGTCCTGGGCCACACAGATCGCCCGGGCGTTCGCGAGGGCGCAGTAATCCAGGCCGGGACAGGCGATGATGTCGCTGATCAGGTTGATGTTCGGCGTCGCCAGGCCTGCGGCGTCCAGGGTCTTCCAGACTTCGTGGAGATGCTCCAGCCGCACGTGAGGCAGGACGAGGTTCTGTTCATGCGTCGAGCGGATCTCGCCCATCCCGAAGCGTTCCGCCAGGTCAGCGACGACATCCATCTGATCGGCGGAGATGTCGCCGGGGGTCTCTCCGATCCCCTTGAGGGAAATGTCCAGGATCCCATAGCCCGGACGCACATGGGCCTTCAGATTGTTCCGAACAAAGCGGGCGAAGGCCGGCTCCCGGGCGCGCCGGTCTTCGAAGTCGCCGGTGGACGGGTCGGAATTGAAATCCGGAACCGTAAACGCGTTCCGGATCCTGTCGATCTCAGCCTGCGGAAGATCACCCGCCGGGCCGATCTTCGCCCACTCCGCCTCGACCTCCTCGCCGAAGGCCTCGGCGCCCAGCGCCGCGACAAGGATCTTGATCCGCGCCTTGTAGATGTTGTCCCGGCGACCGTGCCGGTTGTAGACGCGAAGGATCGCCTCCAGGTAGGAGAACAGACGGTCAGAGGGCAGGAAGGCCCGGATGGTCGGCCCGACATACGGCGTCCGGCCCATTCCCCCGCCGACAATCACTTCGAAGCCGGTCTTGCCGTCGCGGCCCCGCCGCATCAGGAGACCGATGTCATGGACCTTCGCCGCCGTCCGGTCGTTCGGGGAGGCCGTGACCGCGATCTTGAACTTCCTGGGCAGGAAGGAAAACTCCGGGTGAAGGCTCGACCATTGGCGGATCGCCTCGCACCAGACCCGGGGATCCTCCAGTTCATCGGCCGCGGCGCCGGCATAGGGATCGGCGGTGACATTCCGGATGCAGTTCCCGCTGGTCTGGATCGCGTGAAGATCAACCGCCGCCAGGGCGTCCAGAATGTCGGGGGCGTCCTCGAGCCTGACCCAGTTGAACTGGATGTTGGTCCGGGTGGTGAAGTGGCCGTATCCTCGATCGAACCGCCGGGCGATATCGGCCAGGCCTCGCCTCTGTCTGGGGTCAAGGGTTCCGTAGGGAACAGCCACCCTCAGCATATAGGCGTGCAACTGGAGGTAGAGGCCGTTCATCAGCCGCAGGGGCTTGAACTGGTCCTCGGTGAGTTCACCGGCCAGACGCCGGCGCACCTGGTCCCGGAACTCAGCCGTCCGGTCGGCCAGGACGGCGCGGTCGATGGCGTCGTAACGATACATTCTGCCTCCTACTTCCGTCGGATCAGGTTGACACGGCCCGAGGAGCGCGCCGCGCCGTTCGCCTGCCGGAGGGCTTCGACGGAGCCGCCGCCTTCAGCCTGCTTTCCGTGATGCTCATGATTGGTGGGCCCCAGGGCGCGGATGCGTTCCCGGTAGCTCACCGGCGCCCAGAAGCCGGCGCTCTCCACAAGTTCGATGAGATAGGGGTCGATGACGATGGTCGGCTGGCCCTTCGCCCGGGTCTCCGCCTCTGTCGCCAGCGCGTCATCGTCGAAGACATCCGCCTCGGCGAGCCGCTCCACCCAGGCGCCTGCCTTCCAGAAGACGACTTCTCCGTCGCTCAACCGGTTCGCCGTCAGGGCCTTCATGCGCGCTCCTCCCGCCAGATAATCGCGGGCGCCGGACTGGCCATCGCCCCAGACATCGCCTCGCCGATCACCAGGACGGCAGGCCCCGAATCCGCCGCCACCGCCTGGGAGATGTTCCCGAGGGAGGTCGCCACCCGGAGCTCATCGGCCTGGCTCGCGCGGAAGACCACCAGCGCCGGGGTGGACGCGGACCTGCCCGCGGCGATCAACCTTTCCGAGATCCGCCCCGCCGTACTTGCCCCCATGTAAATCACCACCGTCTGGTTCTCGCGCGCCAGGGCCTTCCAGTCGAGGTCTGGTTCCGCATCCCCGGAGGCGTGGCCAGTGACGAAGGTCACAGCCTGGGCGGACCGTCGGTGGGTCAGGGGCGCGCCGGCGCTGGCGGCGGCGGCGAGAGCGGCGGTGACGCCCGGGATGACCTCGCACGCGATCCCCGCCTCACGACAGGCCTCCAGCTCCTCGCCGCCCCGTCCGAAGATGAAGGGATCACCCGCCTTGAGCCGGACGACACGGAGCCCCTCGCGCGCGAGGGCCACGAGCAACCTGTTGATCTCCTCCTGAGCATAGGTGTGTCGGGACTTCCTCTTGGCGACAGAGATCCGGCGCGCCTGCGCCGGGGCCAGGTCGAGGATGGCGTCGGGAACAAGCCCGTCGTGCACGACGACATCAGCGCTCGCCAGAATCCGGGCTGCGCGAAGGGTCAACAGTTCGGGATCTCCCGGGCCTGCGCCCGTCAGCCAGACCATGCCGGGAGCGGCGACGGGACGGGACGACCCGGTTCCACCGCCTTCGACGACCACGAGATCGCGACGGCTGGATTTGGCTTTGCGGCCGGCCATGGCGGGACAAACAACCTTGCTCTGCGAGGCCTGAGCCCACGGGTGAGTCCGTCTGCCGCCCCAAAACTCGAGGCGGAAAGCGAAAGGCTTGCAAACTGGCGGTGTAGGGCTCAATTCGCAAGTCGAGGACTTCTGCCTCGGTGTTCAGGAAATCTCGTGAAGCGTCCGCCAGATCGTCGCCGCCTGCCTCCGCTCAACGCCCTGCGCGCCTTCGAGTCGGCGGCCCGCCATCTTAACTTCTCCAGGGCAGCCGACGAATTGTCGGTGACGCCAGGCGCGGTGTCGCAACAGATCCAGAACCTCGAGGACTATGTGGGCGCCCCCCTTTTCCGACGAACCCCGAAGGGGCTCCTGCTCACCGACGCGGCTCAGACCGCCCTGCCCGCTCTTCGGGAGGCGTTCGACCGTCTCGCAGAGGCCGCCTCCCTCCTCACCGCAGCGGTGGACGGACGCAGGCTGACCCTCACGGCTGCGCCCTCCTTCGCCGCAAAGTGGCTTGTCCCCAGGCTGGGACGCTTCGAGGCCTCCCATCCGCACGTCGACGTCTGGCTGTCAGCCGGGCTCGACCTTGTGGACCTGACCGCCGGCGAGGTGGACATCGCCCTCCGATACGGGGCGGGCCGCTATCCGGGAATGGAGGTTCGCAGGCTGATCGGCGAAACCGTCATCCCCGTGCTCAGCCCGGAGCTTCACGCCGCCAATCCGCTGAACCGTCCCGAGGACCTCGCTCGTCACCTGCTCCTCCATGACGGGTCTCCCGAGCCGGACGACTCCTGCCCCGACTGGACCATGTGGCTCGCCGCCCGGGGGCTGCGCGATGTGGACGGGGCGCGGGGTCCCAGGTTCAATCAATCCAGCCTCGTGATCGAGGCCGCCGTGAACGGCCGCGGCGTGGCCCTCGCCAAACGGACCCTGGCCCAGGACGACCTTGATGCGGGCCGGCTGGTGGCGCCCCTGCAGATCGCGACGGCCGTCGACTTCGCCTATTACTTGGTCCACCCGCAGGCCAAGGGACGGCTGCCTCAGGTCAAGGCGTTCATCAACTGGATCACGGCCGAGGCGGAGGCGCACGAGGCGACTCTACGAACCCTGGACAACGGTGCGGGGATCTAGCGGTCGAGCCAGGCCTGGATTTCGATCCCCACGAGATCCAGCTCGGTGATGATGGCGTCGGCGTCTTCGAGTTCACCCGTCTCCCAATCCTCGCAGAGATCCCCAAGGGAGTGGGCGCCCACGGCGCGGCCGGCGCCTTTGAGGGTATGGACGGTATCCGAGAACTCCGGACTGAAGCCGCGTTCGAGGACTTGCCGCCAGCGGCGGGACTCCGCGACGAAGATTTCCAGAACCTCCCGCATGAGCGCCTGGTCTCCCGCCGCAAGTCTGTCGAGAAAGTCAAAGTCCACCCGCCGCCCAAGGCCTTCAGCGCTCATCTCCCCGTCCCCTCCCGCCGCTCTTGCGTTCGACGCCGTTTCCAGTATTTTCCGCGCCCTCGCCCCGGCGCCTGCAAAGCGCCGATCGGCTAGGGTGCATAGCTCAGTTGGTAGAGCAGCTGACTCTTAATCAGCGGGTCCAAGGTTCGAATCCTTGTGCACCCACCATCTTCCCGCCGGAAACCTGGCTTTGGAAGGGTGGACAACCCAGGGTGGAACCGCAGCCTCAGGCCGCACCCCATCCATCCCGACCATTCCTCTGAAGTTTTTCTGAGGCTCGTCCGCAGGGCGGCTTCATTGACCCCCGGCGCGCGCCTGCTAGGACGAAGGTCCAGTCCCGCGCAGAAGGAATCCGCGATGTCCGACGCCCCCCAGCATCCCGAAACCCTTGTTCTCCACGCTGGCTGGCGGGCGGACCCGAGCACCGGCTCGGTGGCGGTGCCGATCCATCAGACCACCTCCTACCAGTTCCGCGACACAGGGCACGCAGCCGCGCTCTTCGGCCTGCAGGAACTCGGCAACATCTATACCCGCATCATGAACCCGACAAACGACGTGCTGGAACAGCGCGTCACGGCGCTGGAGGGCGGCGTCGGGGCGCTTGCGGTCGCATCCGGCCAGGCGGCCTCGGCCTTCGCCCTGCAAAACCTGGCCCGGGCGGGCGACAACGTGGTGTCCTCCACCGCTCTTTATGGCGGCACCTGGAACCTGTTCGCGAACACCCTCAAGGACCAGGGCATAGAGGTTCGCTTCGTGGATCCCGCCGATCCCGAGAATTTCCGGCGCGCCACCGACGACCGGACCCGCGCCTACTACGCCGAGACCCTGCCCAACCCGAAGCTGGAGGTGTTTCCGATCGCCGAGGTCGCCGCCATCGGGCGGGAGTTCGGCATCCCGCTGATCATGGACAATACGGCGGCCCCCCTCCTGGTCCGGCCCTTCGACCACGGGGCGGCCATCGTCGTTTACTCGGCGACCAAGTACCTGGGCGGACACGGCACCTCGATCGGCGGCGTGATCGTCGATTCCGGGAAGTTCGACTGGGAAAGCCGGCCTGAGCGCCAGCCGCTGCTGAATACGCCGGACGCCTCCTATCACGGTGCGGTCTGGACCCAGGCCGTGAAGCCCCTGGGCCCCATCGCCTACATTCTGCGGGCCCGGGTCATCCTGCTGCGAGACCTTGGGGCGGCCCTGTCACCGTTCAACGCCTTCCAGATCCTGCAGGGTATCGAGACCCTGGCCCTGCGGATGGAAAGGCACTGCGCTAACGCCACGGCCGTGGCCGGCTGGCTTCAGGGCCGCAAGGGCGTCGCCCGCGTGATCCATCCCTCACTGCAGACGGGCGAGTCCCGCGCCCGGGCGGACCGGGTGATGAA
>JBJTEN010000210.1:0-6055 GCA_046092925.1 Phenylobacterium sp.
CCGTCGGGCCGGAAATGATCAGCGGCGTCCGGGCCTCGTCGATCAGGATCACCTCGCCGCCCCGGACGATGTAGTCCTTCTCGCGGGTGTAGAGCACATTCGCCCGGAGAGCCTGGTTCACATGGTGAACCACGGACACATTGGCGGCGTCGTAGAGGCCGGTGGTGTCCTCCTCCAGATGGCCGCCGGCCCGGAGCATCTCCTCGACCTGCTCGGCGCCATGCTCGGTGAGGATGACCGGAACAGCCGCCACCGAGGCCCAGGAGTTCGCCGACATCTACCGGATGGATGTCACCGAGATTCCGACCAACCGGCCCGTGGCCCGGATCGATGACGACGATGAGGTCTACAGGACCGAGGCGGAGAAGAACCGCGCCATCCTGATGCAGATCGAGGACTGCTATGTGCGCGGCCAGCCCATCCTTGTCGGCACCGTCTCCATCGAGAAGTCCGAGTCGCTCTCCGCCCTGCTGCACGCCCACGCCTTCGAGGTGGACGGCAAGCCGCAGAAGGGAATCCCGCACAACGTCCTGAACGCCCGCTACCATGAGCAGGAGGCGATGATCGTCGCCGACGCCGGCGTACCGGGGGCGGTGACCATCGCCACCAACATGGCCGGCCGCGGGACGGACATCCAGCTGGGCGGTAACATCGACATGCGGGTCCTGCGCTGGCAGGACGAGCAGCGCGGCCTTGGCATCGAGGTGACGCCCGAGCAGGTGATCGCCCGGAAGGCGGAGCTTGAGACCGAGATCGCCGATCTCAAGGCCCAGGCCCTCGCCGCCGGAGGCCTCTTCGTTCTCGGGACCGAGCGTCACGAGAGCCGACGGATCGACAACCAGCTGCGGGGCCGGACCGGCCGCCAGGGGGACCCGGGCCGGTCAAAGTTCTTCCTGTCCTGCGAGGACGACCTTCTGAGAATCTTCGCAGGCGAACGTCTTGAGAAGATCATGCGGACCTTCGGCGTCCAGGACGGGGAGGCGATCACCCACAAGTGGCTGAACAACGCCATCGCCACCGCCCAGAAGCGGGTCGAGCAGCGTAACTACGAGATCCGCAAGAACCTCCTGAAGTATGACGACGTGGTCAACGACCAGCGCAAGGCGGTCTTCGAACAGCGCGCCGAGTTCATGGGGGACGAGGACCTGTCGGACGTCGTCGCCGAGATGCGGCGCGACACCATCTCCGACATGGTGGTCCGCCACCTGCCGCCGAAGGCCTACGCCGAGCAGTGGGATGTGGAAGGGCTGCATGAGCAGGCCAGGTCTGTCCTCGGGATTGACGCTCCGATCGCCGATTGGGCGGCGGAGGAGGGCATCGCCAACGAAGAGATCGAGGAGCGGCTGCGGGACGCTGCAGACGCTCGGGTCCAGGAGCGCGAGGCCCTCATCAGCCCGGCGCAGATGCGGACAATCGAAAAGAGTTTCCTCCTGCAGACCATCGACCTACAGTGGCGCGAGCACCTGACCCAGCTCGACCACCTCCGCAATGTGATCGGGCTGCGCGGCTACGGCCAGCGGGATCCCCTGAACGAATACAAGACCGAGGCCTTCTCCCTCTTCGAGAAGCTGCTGGTGGACCTGCGCCACAATGTCACCCGCTGGCACATGACGGTGGAGTTCCAGTTCGCAGAGCCGGAGCCGCCTCCTCTCGCCTTCCAGGAGATCCACCTCGATCCCTTGACCGGCGAGAACGCGGCGCAAATGGGGGTCCTGCCCGAGGGTCTGTCGCCAGAGCAGCGGCAAGCCCTGCCCTTCTCCGCCCTGCCGGCGGGCTGGCAGCAGACCGGGCGCAATCAAGCCTGCCCCTGCGGTTCCGGCAAGAAGTTCAAGCACTGTCACGGGGCGCTGGTCTGAACCGCCGGCGCATGGCCCCCTAAGGCCGACCCCTGAAGGCTTCCTCGTAGGCCTCGGGCCGGAACCCCAGGACCCGCTGGTCTCCCAGATCCAGCAGGGGGCGCTTGATCATGGAGGGCTGGGCCAGCATCAGGGCGATGGCGCGGTCGGCGTCGACGTCCGCGCGGTCCGCCTCCGGCAGCTTGCGGAAGGTGGTCCCGGCCCGGTTCAGGACCCGCTCCCAGCCGAATTCGTCCACCCAGGCGGAGAGGCGCCCGGCGTCGACGCCGGAGGCCTTGTAGTCGTGGAAGACATAATCCTTCCCGTGCGCCGCCAACCAGGCCCGCGCCTTGGCCACCGTGTCGCAGGCCTTGATGCCGTAAAGGGTCGGGATCATCGGAACGCGCCTCAGCTCGTGGTCACAAAGGTCTCGGACTCGATCATCCACTGACCCGTGACCCTGCGCCAGACCGCAAGGTAGGGGCCTGACTGGGGCGGGGCGTCCTTCCATCCCGCCGTCCAGCGACCGTACTCGGCGGCGCGCTGTCCTGCGGCGTCCACCTCGATGCGTTCGGGCGTGCGGACATAGCCGCCAAACCCCGGATCGGCGAACTGTCCGGCGAAGGCGGCGAGTATGGCCTCGCGGCCGGTGATGACCGAGCCGTCGCCGGCGATCACCACCGCCGTCGGGAGGAAGACCGGCCCCAGCCGCGCAGCCTCCCGACCTGCGATGAACCGATTGGTCAGCCGCCGTCGGGCGCGGATGGCGTCCTCGGGCGCGATCATGTCCCCGGGACGCCCCTAGTAGGCCGTCCAGCCGCCGTCGGTGGCGTAGACGCCGCCAGTGAAGTTGGAGGCCTCGGGCGACAGCAGGAACAGCATCATGGAGACCTGTTCGCCCACCGTGGCCGGCCGCTTGTTGGAGTCCGTGTAGGACAGGAGGCTGTCGATCTTCAGCCGGCCCATGGTCGGGCCCTTCTGGTCCTTCATCGAGGCCGCCACCAGGATCCCGGCGCGCTCGACCATCGGGGTGTCCGTGGCCGCCATGTTCACCGAATTCACCCGGATGCCGTAGGGCGCGTAGTCGATGGCGGCGTTGCGGGTCAGGCCGGTGACGGCGTGCTTGCTGGCCACGTAGGCCGGGTTGCCCGACAGGCCGGTCAGACCGGCGATGGAGCCGACATTGACGATGGCGCCGCCACGGCCCTGGGCCAGGAGCTGGCGCAGCTCGGAGCGCATGCTGCGGAAGACCCCGGCGGTGTTGATCCGCACCACGGTGTCGAAATAGTCGTCCGAGGCCTCGTGGATGGGGGCGAAGACCAGCTTCTTCTGGCGGGCATAGTCCGGCGCATCGCCGGAGAAGACGCCATCCATCACTCCGGCATTGTTGAGGGCCAGGTCAAGGCCGCCGAACCTGTCGACCGCCGCCTTCACCATGGCGTCGCAGACCGAGGTCTCGGACACGTCGCCGTAGACGAAGACAGCCTTGCCGCCCGAGGCGTTGATCTGGTCGACCACGGCCTGGCCCTGGTCCTTGATCCAGTCGACGCCGACGATGTTGGCGCCTTCCTTGGCCGCGCGAATGGCGGCCGCAGCGCCCATGCCCCTGGCGCAGCCGGTGACGATGAGGGTCTTGCCCGTGAACCGGCCGGGGATGACGTACTCGGGGTCCACCGGGGTCATGTCCTTGACCCCGACGCCCTTGGCGCCCTTCGGCCCCACCTGGGCGGAGGCCGGCGGGGCGGTCGCTGCGGCGGTCGCGGCGGCGCCGGCGATCGCAATGCCCTTGAGGATATCCCGACGTTCCATCTGCTGGTCCCTTCTCCCTCGCGTGGACGGAGCCGCCCTCCTGTACCTTTCCGGACTATTCCTTCATCCTGTCTCAACTACAAGCTGCGCGCGGACTTGCGGGGAAGGGTCCCGTTGCGGAGTCCAAGCGCAAGAAGGGCGAAGACCGATGGCGCAGCGTATCCGGGTCATGATGCCGGGTCCGGGCCGGATCGCCGGCCTGTTGACGCTTGCCGTCGCCGCGCTTGTGCTCGCCGCGGCGCCGCAGGCGCGGGCCCAGTCGGCCGGCGTGTCCGATCCCCTGAACGGGGCGGCGATCGAGGCGATCCGCGTCGTGGTGGTCAATCCCGACCCGGATGCCGCCGTCGCAGACCGTGTCGCGGATTCCGTCCGCAGGTCCCTGGCCCTCTTCCCGGGGGCCCGCTTCTCGAAGGAGGCCTTCGACCTGCAGCTGGCCCGGGCCCGCCGGACCGCAGAGGTCGGCGGCCTCGATTATGACGTCAGCCTGGGCTCGGCGGGCGGCGTGGATGTCGAGGTCCGGGTCACCCTGGGCGACTCCGCCGCCAGCCGCGAAGGCCGCGGGCGGCTCGCCGGCGATCCTGACGCAGGCTCCCTTCTGCTTGACCGGAACGGGACCTACCTCGTCGGCAAGTTCGACGCCCTCGGCCTCTACTACGCCAACAACAATTCCTGGTACGGCCAGCCCGGCCCCCTGCTGGCCGGCAACCCCCTCGTCCAGGGACAACCCTCGGGCGCCGGCTACCGCGACTGGGTGGAGGCCTATGTCCACTACGGGGTCTACGGGATCACCCCCCTCTCCAAGCAGGTCTACCTGTACGGCGGCCTCAGCGGCATCACTGCAGCCTCGAGCGGGGATGAGCTGTTCAGCAGCAAGACGCGCACCCACACCGGCCTCGAGGACGCCTATGTCGGCCTTGTCGGCGGCTCCACGGACGCCTCCGGGAACCGGCTGGTCTACAACCTCTCGGCGGGCCGCCAGAAGTTCACCCTGGCGAACGCCTTCCTCATCGCCAACACTGCGGCCAACGGGCACGACCGGGCCGCCCTGCAGGCCAACGCCCGCTGGGCTGCGGACAACCTGGTGCTCGCCCAGGTGGCCTACAACCGTCTGCGCCTGGAGGCCTTCCACCTCGATCCCGACGAACTCCCGATCCTGGACCCCGGGACCCGGCTGGCCGGCGTGAACGCAGAGTTCCGCCCCTCCCCCGACTGGATGGTCGCCGCCAGCTATGTCCAGGCCACCGACGGGAGGGCCGCCTATTTCGGCCCGACGGGAGCGCTGGTGGGCGTGCGCAAGGGCCTGCGGGTCTACGACGCCCGGTTCACCTATGCGCCGGCCGAGTCCCGGCAGGGTCCCTTCGGCGGCGCGGAGATCGCCCTGCAGGAGAATGCGGACTTCCCGATGAAGGCCAGGGCCGGCTGGGCCGAGCTGGGCTACCGCTGGCCCGCGGCGACCTGGTCGCCCTCCCTCAGCTACCGCTACTCCTACTTTTCAGGGGATGACCCGGCCACGTCCGCCTTCGAGCGATGGGACCCCCTGTTCTCGGGCGGTAACGGCGAGCAGTGGGTTCAGGGCGCCAACCACTTCAAGGTGGTGCAGGACAGCAATGTCATCGCCCACCGGATCCAGCTCCGGCTGAAGCCGGACCCGCGGGTCGAGATCGTGCCCCAGCTCTGGACCTTCAGGGCTGCGGAGGCGAACAATATCGGCGGCAACCCCGCCCTGTCCGTCCTCAACAGCCGCGACTACGGCCGGGAGGCGAACGTCACCGCCAAATGGTTTGTATCCCGGAAGATCTACGTCCACGGCCACCTGGCCTACACCCAGCCCGGCGACGCGGTGAAGCGGGCCCTCCCGGACAAGCCGGACGGCTGGTTCAGCGTCCTGATGTTCGTGCGCTACGCCTACTGACGGCGCGGAACGGGGCCTAGCCGGGCGGCGCCTTCCTCGAAGGTCCTGCGGGCGTCGCCGCAGAAGTCCGGGCCGAGCAAGGGCGCCTGTGACGATGTGGAGACCGCCGCCGAGGCGATCCCGTGGCCGAAGGCGGCGGCGAAGTCGAAGGCCGCGTCTGCGCCGTGCTGGCGCTGCACCTCTGCGGCCATGCCGCGGACCCGGGCGTCGAAAGCGTCCCTCTGGGTGCCCGGCGTGCACTGGTGCGCGACGCCCGCGAAGAAGCCGAGCCGGGGAACCTCCGTGCGGGGAAGCGCGGGCTGGGTGGCCACCGCGGCGGCGAGGATCACGGCGAGCATGTCGGGAACTCCCTCAGGGGACGGAAGGGCCAAGTCTGGCAGGCGCCCCCGCCAGCGCGCAACCCCCGCCGGGGATCAGGTCGAAAGGGGCTCGACGATAACCGTGCCATCCTTGGTCCCGGACTCCACCTGCTCGTGGGCGGCGGCGCAGTCCTTCAGCG
>JBJTEN010000211.1:0-3675 GCA_046092925.1 Phenylobacterium sp.
GTCGGCGCCCCCCGAGCCCGTGATCGGGGGAGACTCAAGCAACACCATCCCGACCAACGCCCGCATGGCGCGGAAGTTCGGCCTGTCCTGGATGGCCGCGACTGACCATGGCGGACCGAATCACTCCCGCGTCAGCCGGGACCTCGCCTACCCGGAAGTGCTCAAGGCCCGCGGGGAGGTCCCAGACCTGATCCTCTTCTTCGGACTGGAGCTGAACACCCCGGGCGCGGACCATTCCAGCATCATCGTCCCCAAAAGCCCCCAGGAGCGGGAGGACCTGACGGACCTTGAGCGCCGCTTCGACAAGTTCGAGGCCTGGCCCGTGGACCCGGCCCGCGACCAGGAAGGACGGATGGTCGAGGCCCTCACCTACATGAAGGCCCTGCCGCGGCCGCCGGTGGTCATCGCCCACCATCCCTCCCGCTCCGCAAGGGGTCTCGGCCAGTATGGCCAGACGGCCCCGGCCGAGCTCCGGGACTGGAACGACGCGGCGCCCCAGGTCTCCGTCGGCATGGAGGGTGCGCCCGGCCACCAGGCGGCGGGGCTCAATCCAGACGGGTCGCCGCGCACGGAGGAGAAGAGAGGCGCCTACCGCCAGCATCCCACCTACGGCGGCTTCGACCAGATGACCGCCCGGGTCGGCGGGTTCTGGGACTCCATGCTGGGCGAGGGGCGCCGTTGGTGGATCACCGCGACTTCGGATTCTCACCGCCATTACACGGATGGCGGGATCGACTTCTGGCCCGGCGAGTACGCCAAGACCTATGTCAGGGCGAAGAAGACGCCGGACGACATCCTGGATGGCCTGCGCAACGGCCGGGTCTTCGTGGCGACGGGTGATCTTGTCTCCTCGGTCGACCTTGAGGTGCGGCCCGTGGCCCGCGGCGCCGCGCCCGCGGGAATCGGTGGAGAGGTCACGGTCTCGAAGGGTCAGGACGTCCGGATCACCCTGCGGGTCCGCGATCCGTCCGGAGAGAGCTTTGGCGGCCGGTCCCCGGAGGTGAAGCGGATCGACCTGATCCGCGGCGACCTCACCGGCCCGGCCCCGAGCCGCGCGGCGGACGAAAATCCCACGACGCGGGTCGAACGGCGCTTCACGGCCGCCGACTGGGTCCGCGAGGGTGAGATCATCACCCTCACCACCACCCTGCGCAACGTCCAGACCTCAGGCTACATCCGCCTTCGCGGAACCGGGACCGACGAGCACGAGCCGGCGATGGACGTCCCGGGCGAGAACCCCTGGGACGACCTGTGGTTCTACGCCAACCCGGTCTTCATCCGGGTGAAGTGAGGATGGCCGGCGCGGGCGGGCATCCGGACAGCCTCGCCGACTGTCGCCGTCGGGACCGCGCCAATCCCCTGGACCCCCTGGTCCGGTGTTTCCGGCAGCCGCGCGGTGAGGTCTATCTGGACGGTAACTCGCTCGGCCCGCCGCCGCGCGCGGCGATCGCCGCCGTGCGCCGGGCCCTGGAGGCGGAATGGGCCGGCGAACGGGTGGCGGGGTGGAACACCGCCGACTGGATCGGCCTGCCGGCGCGCACCGCGGCCCGGATCGCCCCCCTGATCGGCGCTCGCCCCGACGAGGTGGCCGTCGCCGACTCCGTCTCGGTCAACCTCTTCAAGCTGGCCGCCGGCGCCCTGGCCCTGAGGCCGGGCCGCAAGGTCCTCCTGGCGGTGGAGGGCGACTTCCCCACGGATGGCTACATGCTCCAGGGTCTCAGCGGCCTGAGGCCCGACCTCAGCATACGGACGGTTGCCGTTCGCGATCTGGCCGGGGCGCTGGACAGCGAGGTCGCCCTGATGGTCGCCAGCCAGGCCGACTACAGGACCGCCGCCCTCGCCGACCTGCCCGGCCTGTCCCGGCGGGCGTCCGAGGCCGGGGCCCTGACCCTCTGGGACCTCAGCCATACGGCGGGCCTGGCCCCCGTCGACCTGGACGCCGCCGGCGCCGACATGGCGGTGGGCTGCGGCTACAAGTACCTGAACGGCGGCCCGGGCGCGCCGGCCTTCGCCTTCCTCGCCCGTCGCCACCATGAGGCCTTCGCCAGTCCCCTGCCGGGGTGGATGGGCCACGCCGAGCCCTTCGCCTTCGCTCCTGGCTACGCGCCCGCCCGGGGTGCGGCCCGGCTGATGGCCGGCACCCCGCCCATCCTGTCCCTCACCGCCCTGCACGCCGCCCTGGAGGTTTTCGAGGGCCTTGACCCCGGCGCTCTCCTGGAGCGCTCCCGCGACCTCTCCGACACCTTCCTCGCCCGGGCCGGTCCGGCCCTTGAGGCCCACGGCTTCACCTGCGTCTCCCCGCCGGGGCGCGAGGACCGGGGCGGCCACCTGGCCTTCGCCCACCCCCACGCCTATCCGGTCGTCCAGGCCCTGATCGCCGCCGGCGTCACCGGGGACTTCCGGGCCCCGAACCTGATGCGCCTGGGCTTCTCGCCCCTGACCCTGACCCGGGCCAGGGTGTGGGAGGCGGCGGTCCGGTTCGAGCGCGTCATGGCGTCGGGCGCCTGGCGTGACCCGGTCCATTCCAAGCGACGGAGGGTGACATGACGGCTGCGCCGAAGATGACCCGTGACGAGGCCGGACGCCGGCTGTTCGACATCTCCCAGCCCCTGCGACCGGGCCTGCCGGTCTGGCCCGGCGACACCCCCTTCGGCCTAGAGCGGACCTGGGTCCTGGACGGGGACTGCCCGGTCAATGTCTCGCGCCTGACCCTGTCGACCCATTCGGGCGCCCACGCCGCTGCGCCGCTGCACTTCGATCCGGCGGGCGGCTCCATGGAGACGGTCGACCTGGTTCCCTACCTTGGTCTCGCCCAGCTCATTTCCGTGACCGAGGGACCGGAGCGCATCGCCGAGGAGGAGGTCCTGCCCCGCCTTGTCCCGGGCATCCGCCGGGTGCTCCTGCGGACCTTCGAGGTCTTTCCCCATGACGTCTGGCCGGAGGCCTTCCGCACTCCCGCCCCGGAGCTGGTGGAAGCCCTCGGCACCGCCGGTGTCCGGCTCATCGGGATGGATGGCCCCTCCCTAGACCCTCAGGCGGCCAAGCACCTGGCCAGCCACCTCGCCCTGGGACGGCTCGGCATGGCGGTTCTGGAGGGCCTGGTCCTCGACGGCGTCGAGGACGGCGTCTGGGAGCTCATCGCCCTTCCCCTGCCCCTGGCGGGCGCCGACGCCTCACCGGTCCGGGCCCTGCTTCGGGATCCCTGAAGGCGCCTCTCGCCCTGAGCGCCCGCCGTGCTAGGCTGTTCGCAAGGCTCATCAGGACCAAGGAGTGACCATGAAGGGACCGGCGATTTTCCTTGCCCAGTTCGCGGGGGACGAGGCGCCCTTCAACAGCCTGCCCGCCATCGGCCGATGGGTGGCGGACATGGGCTATACGGGGGTCCAGATTCCCACCTGGGACCGGCGCCTGTTCGACCTGAAGCTGGCCGCCGAGAGCGACGCCTACTGCGACGAGGTCAAGGGCGTCCTGGCCGACCTCGGCCTGGAGGTCTCCGAGCTGTCCACCCACATGCAGGGCCAGCTGGTGGCCGTCCACCCGGCCTATGACGAGATGTTCGACGGCGGGGTCCCGTCCGCGGTGCGCGGCAATCCCAAGGCCCGCCAGGCCTGGGCGGTGGATCAGGTGCTGATGGGGGCGAAGGCCTCGCGCCGGATGGGCCTGCCCGCCAGCGTC
>JBJTEN010000212.1:0-14356 GCA_046092925.1 Phenylobacterium sp.
CTCATGCTGGAGGTCTCCCGGCGCAGGTCGGCGGCCGTCTCGGCGGGCAGGCGCATCCAGAGGTTCTCGGCCAACGGGCGCCAGCAGACGAAGCCCAGCCGGCCGCCCGGCCTCAGCGCCCGTCGGAGGTTGGCGAAGGCCGCCGGCGGGTCTGCGAAGAACATGACGCCGAACCGTGAGAAGACGGCGTCCCGTCCCCCGGGAAGGGCGGCGACCTGGGCGTCGGCCTGGCGGAACTCGAGCGCGGACGCGCCAGCCTCCGCCGCCCTGCGCCGGGCGACCTCCAGCATGAGTCCGGAGATGTCCAGCCCCAGCACCTCGCCCTCGGGGCCTACCCGCCGGGCAAGCTCCAGGCTGGTGTCGCCGCAGCCGCAGCCAATGTCGAGCACGGTTTCCCCGGGCGACGGCGCCAGCCTGTCCATCGCCGCAAGGCCGAGGGGGCGGATCTGCCGGTCGATCCGGTCCTGCAGGGCCGCCCAGGTCCGTCCGGCCAGGTCGTTCCAGTAGGCCTCCTGGGCCTCGTTGGCGGCCGCCATCGTCATCCTCCCGCTTGCAGTCGGCTTGTTCGCGCCGCCGTCGGCCCCTAGTTTGCGGGGCTCTTGGAAAATGCGCCAGATGTTGCGGCGGCTCGCTATCCTTTCCGTTCTTCTGTCCCTGGCGGCGGGCGCCGTCCGCGCCGCCGATGCGCCGCCGGGTCTGGATCGCGCCCTCGACGCCATCCTCGCCAGGGGCGCCCCTGGGGTCTCGCTTCTCGTCTACCGGGAAGGGACCCTTCTCTACCGCCTGGATCGCGGCGACCTGGCGCCCGATGCGCGCCTGCCTGTGGCTTCGGCGTCGAAGTGGATGGCGGCGGCCCTGGTCATGACGGTCGTGGACGAGGGGCTCCTGTCGCTTGACGAGCCCATCGGCCGAAGGCTGCCCGAGTTCCGGGGTCCCTCCGGCGAGATCACCCTGCGCCAGCTCCTCTCCTATACCGCGGGCCAGGGCGGCCTCCTCGGGATGTCGGACCTGCTGCAGGATTCCCGGTTGACCCTCTCGGAGTCGGCGGCCCGCATCGCCCGCAGGTCCCAGGTGGATCCGCCCGGCGCTGTTTTCCGGTATGGCGGTCCGTCCCTTCAGGTGGCCGGGGCCCTCGTCGAACAGGCGACGGGTCGGCGCTGGGCGGACCTCTTCGCCGAGCGGATCTCCATCCCGCTGGGCCTGACGTCAACGACCTGGGGACATCCCCTGCGGCCTCGACTGGACCCCGCGGAGGTGACCAACCCCAACCTGCAGGGCGGGGTCTACACCACCGCCGAGGACTATGGCCGTTTCCTCGGCATGCTCGCCGCCGGCGGGACGCTGGAGGGACGCCGCGTGCTCTCGCCGGAGGCGGTCGCGGAGCTGGAGCGCGTGCAGACCGCGGGCAAGCCCATGGCCTATCGCCCGCCGGGCATGGGTGACGTCGACGCCTATGGCCTTGGGACCTGGTGCGAGGCCCAGGACCCGGAGGGAGCCTGCCTCCTGTCCTCCAGCCCGGGCGCCTTCGGCGCCTATCCCTGGATCGACCGGCGGACCGGTCTCTACGGCCTCTTCTTCATGCGGCATCACCTGCCCCTGGTCGTCGATCAGATCCGCAGGGCGCGGACCCTCGTCCTCGACCCTCCGCAGGGGCCCTGAGCCGCGCCTTCGGCCCGGTACGGGCCCGCGCGGGAGGTTTACGGCGTCACCGTTCCCAGAAGGATACCGAGGAAGCGATTGTCATCCGCCGACCCCGCAAGCTTGACCACCACAAGGTTCCTGGAAGGGACGAGGAACATCTTCATGTTGCCGGCGCCGTAGGCCATGAACATGTCGTCCGGGATGTCAGGGGCGATCTTCCCTCCCGCCGCCCAGCGGGCCGTGACGGCCCCGGGCCATGGCAGGCTGTCCTGGCTGGCCTGATAGGTGCCGCCCACCGGCCGGTTCAGCCACCATCCCAATCCGTACCCGGCGAAGGCCGGCGTCTGGTAGCTGGAACACCGGCGTATCCCCGCCTCCGAAACGACGCGCTGGCCATTCCAGAGGCCGCCCAGCAGGATGAACTGCCCGTATCGCGCCCAGTGGCTCGCGGTCATCGACGCGCCCCCCGCCAGGTTGGGCTTGCCCTTGATGTCCCGCTGCCAGGCTGTGGTGGAGACGCCGATGCGGTCAAGCACCCGGGACTGCAGATAGGCCGCAGGATCGCGCCCCCCCGAAATGTCGCCATTCGCGAGGACATTAGCCCCCGTCCTCAGCTCGAAGTAAGCGCCGAAGGCCTGGAAGGCGTTGGGGCCGTAGATCGCCTCGGTGTCCGGCGCAAGGGTCGAGCGCGCGCCGATCGCCTGCGCATAGGTATCGACCGTCGTGAGATTAGCGCCCGTGCTGCCGGTATTGGCGAGGCCCGAACTCAGGGCCAGAAGGTCCCAGACCTTGATCTTCTGTTTCTCGCCGGCGTCGGGAGCGCCCCCGCCGGGCCCCCACGCCCGGATCGCGTTCGCAGCGAACTCGTCCAGGTCGATGAGCCCATCATCCTGGGCCGCGGCCCAGAGCGCGCAGGTGAAACTCTTGGTTCCGGAGGCCAGGAACTCCCCGCGGGTGGCCGAACCTGCGCCGCCATAGCGCTCCAGAAGGGTCTTCCCGTCTTCGATCACCACGACCGCACGTACGCCGTTGCCGAACGCGTAGTCCGCCGCCGCCGTGAGATTGAGTCCGCCAGGCGTCGGGGGAGGCGGGGTTGGAGGCGGAGAGGGCGCGGTGCCGCGCGCCAGTGCGATGAAGGCGGCCTGTCGGGTTGCGGTCAGGGTCGTCGCCCCGAAATCAACCGATATGGGGCCTGCACCCGAGGGCGAACCGAAGGCGCCAACACTGACGACGGAGCCTGACGGCAGGGTTGCAAGGGCGAAGGTGACATCGTCGCCCGCGCCGCCCGCAGCCAAAGCCCAGTCCAGGGTTCCGTCTCCCCGGAAGGTCGCGAGCATCGGATCGCGAAGCCCCCGACCTGCGAAACCTGAACCACTTGCGAATGTCGCCGTCCCGGAGAAGTCGGCGCCGATGACGACGTCCCCCTCGGCGGCGACGTCGATCTCCGCCCCTTGCTCCGGGCCGGCGCCGCCAAAGCGCTGCGCCCAGGAAATGCGGCCATCCCGGTCGCTGCTCGCGACGAAGACATCAAGATCGCCTGCGGAAACCAGAGTGGCGGAGCCGATGTTCATCGTTCCGGAGAAGACGCCTGCGAACAGGACGTTCCCGAAGTCGTCCCCCCCGACTCCCCGGCAACGATCGGCCCCGTCGCCCCCGAAGCGCTGCGCCCAGAGTAGGGCTCCGGAAGCCGCATAGGACACCAGGAAGCAGTCTGGCTGCGCCGACGGCGTCGAAAGCATCACCGTGGCGTTCGGAGCGACCACGCTCAGGGACTGGGTGAACTCCCCGGTCACCAGCACCCGCCCCTGTCCGTCCAGGCCCACGCCGCGTCCCGCTTCCGTCTGCGCCGCCCCGGCGGACGCAGAGCCAGGCCCGGAGAGCGCCCGAGCCCAGAGCGGCGCACCCTGGGCGCTGAACCGCGCCACAAAGACATCGTCGGTCCCGCTGGGCGGATCGGGAAGGGTCACGCCGCCGGCGAAGCCCGACGCTCCCCTGTATACCCCGACGACGGCCGCTTCGCCGGAGGGAGTTGTGGCGATTTCGTTGGCGTAACTCTGGCCAGGGCCTCCAAGGGTGCTCACCCATTGCACGTCGCCGCTTGGTCCGAACTTCGCGACAAAGGCGTCAGACCCCATGGCGCTGATCGCAACCCCGCCGAACGTGGCGGCCCCCGTGATCTGGCCGGCGACATAGGCCGCTCCGGTGGAGTCGGTCGCGACGTCGAATGCGAAGTCATCCCCGACGCCGCCGAAGGCGCGAACCCACAGAACAGAGCCGCTCTCGCTGATCCGGGCCAGGAAGAGATCCGTGCCTGCGCCCGGCGGAGAGGCGCGCACCGACCCGATCTCGAGAGCGGCGCCGGCGCCAAAGCTGCCGACGACGTAGAAGGAGTTCTGCGGGCCTGGTGAAACGCCGCGGACGACAGGACCCTCGCCGGTCGCCGCCAGGGCGAAGACCCAGGAATACCCGCCGGTCGGCGGTGCTGAGACCGCGACCGGCGGTGTCGGTGTCGGGGGCGGCGCCGGCGGACCGCCTGCAGGAGCGCCTCCGCCGCCCGCGCCGCCGCCGCCGCAGCCTCCCAGGAGGATCTGGGCGGCCAGAATCTGGGTGACCAGGAAAAGTCGGAACATCTTCGCCTCCCGAGACTTGAACGCCCGGGGTTGCGGGTTCCGTCGCTGGCGAGGCGTTTCGGTGGCGCCAGGCCCGCCCTCAGGCCGACAAGGCGTAGTCCTCCAGGACGGGCGCCTTCATCTCCGCCTCGAAGGTCTCGTAGGACCAGGGGTAGGTGGCGACGTTGCCGTGCGGGTCGAAGTACCAGCTGCGGCATCCCGACGCCCAGATGGACCCGGCGAGTCGGTCCTTCAGGGCCTGGGTCCAGGCGGCCGTGGGTTCCGGCCGGGGGGTGATTTCCCGGGCCTCGCCCGAGGCCAGAAGGTCGACGAGCTGCAGGACGTAGCCCAGCTGCCGTTCGGCGGTCATCAGGAAGGAGAAGTTGCCCAGCGGGCTGTTGGGGCCGCCCAGCATGAACCAGTTCGGCAGGTCGGGCACCGTCACCCCGCGATAGGTGACGTTGCCCTTCGCCCAGGTCTCGGACAGGGCCCGCCCGCTGCGGCCGGTGATGCGCATGTCGCCGAAGGGATGATGGGCGTCGAATCCTGTGGCCAGAACGAGAAGGTCCAGCTCGTGAAGCCGGCCGTCGGTCGTGCGCACGCCGCCGGCCTCGATCCGGGCTATGCCCTCGGTGACCAGCTCGGCGTCGGGGCGCTGGATGGCCGGGTAGAAGAGGCTTGAGACGATCAGCCGCTTGCAGCCCATCCGGTAGTCCGGGGTCAGGCGGGCGCGGAGCTCCGGGTCCTCCACCGTCGCCAGGTTGTCCCGGCAGGCCTGGGCCATGCGCTCGTAGACCTCCGGCGCCTCGCCCGCCACCGCGGCGCAGAAGGCGCCGTTGAAGGCCTGGGCTAGGTGGTCGTACTGGCCCGCCAGCAGGGAGGGGTCGGCCCGGTAGGCGGCCTTCTTCTCCTCGGGGATGGGCAGGTTGGGCTCGGGCAGGATCCACTGGGCCGTGCGCTGGAAGAGGCTGACCTTCTGCGCCCGGTCGACGATGGCCGGAACGACCTGGATCGCCGTCGAGCCCGTCCCGATCACGCCGATGCGCCTTCCCTCCAGCGGGACCGAATGGTCCCAGCGCGCCGTGTGGAAGGCGGTCCCGGCGAAGTCCTCGAGGCCCTCGATATCGGGCAGGGCGGGGTGGTGCAGGATTCCCACCGCCGTGATCACGGCGTCGAAGCGCCCCTGCGGTCCCTGGGTGGTGGTGATCTCCCAGGCGCCGTCCCGCCAGGCGGCGGAAAGGACCTCGGAATTGTAACGGATGACCGGCTCCACCCCGAAGTCCGCCGCCACCCTGCGCATGTAGGCCTGGATCTCGGGTCCGGGTGAATACTTGGAGCTCCAGTCGGGGTTGGGAGCGAAGGAAAAGCGGTAGAGGTGCGACGGCACGTCGCAGGTAATGCCCGGATAGGTGTTGTCCCTCCAGGTGCCGCCCGGTTCGGACGCCTTCTCGAACACGATGATCTCGTGGTCGCCGCGCTCGCGAAGCCGGATCACGGTGGCGATTCCGCCGGCCCCCGCCCCGATCACCGCGATCCTCAGCCTGCGCATCACTCCGGACATGCTGGTCTCCCTGACTGGCGCCAGTGTCCTACAGGTCCGCCGCGGGGGAAAGGCCTCCGGGGATGGAGCCGCTCTTCCGCCCGTTCCTCGTGGAGCGCCGGGAGCCTGAGTTCCGGCGGGGCGGCGGCCGGAGGCGCCGTTCGCTTTTTCGGGCAGGCTCCCCTTGCGTGATCCCGCCCTCCTTCCCAATTGTTGGGGGCGGCCCGGGCCCCTCTGGCGCTTCCAGTGTAGCGCGATGTCGGACCGCATCGGGTGCGCTCGATGCCGGGTCCGGGGCCTTCCCTTCCCCCCCCAAGCCAACCGGGTCCGGCGTCGGGCGCTCCCATCCATCAGAGGAGCGTCCCCATGAGCTTGTCCGCTATCAGTCAGACCCCCCGACGGAGGGATGGACCCGTGGAATTCCAGGATGCCTGGACCCCCGGCGATCTTGTCCAGTTTGAGGCCCTCGTCAGCGCCTGCGCCCTGGTGGCCCAGTCCGACGGCTGGGTGACTCCGGAAGAGACGCGCAGGGTCATTGAGCGCATGCGCACCCTCCCGGCCCTCGACGTCTTCGGCGTCGAGGATGTGATCGAGGCTTTCGAGGCCCGGATCTCCGACTTCAATCGTGATCCCGAAATGGCCCAGGCCATCGCCGAGTCCTCCATCCGGCGCCTCAGGGAGAAGCCCGCAGCGGCGAGGGCCGTGGCGGCGGCGGCCTGTGCGGTGGCGTCCGCAGATGGTGGATTTGACGCTGAGGAACGGGAAGCTATACTGAGGCTCTGCGCCATTCTGATCCTGTCTCCTCAGGATCTTGACCTGGTCGCACCTCGCAGGAGGCGATGATGAGGGTTCAACCTCTTGATGCCCTGGCCTGGATGTATGTCCAGCCGATGGCTGTGCAGCCGGTCTCCGGCGCAGAGACCGTGACTCCCATCAAGCCGGCCGAGCCGTCCTCCAAGTCGGACATGAGGGCGGACGACGAGCGCCGCCCCCGCGATCCGGAGCGTCAGGTCGACCTGAGGGTCTGACCAGACCGGGCGCCGTCTCTTCAGCGGCTGCATGGCGCCTCGCGCTGCGAGGCTCTCCTTTTGTGCGCAACGATCTCCCGAATGCAGACGGCCCGCCTCGGGGGTTGAGGCGGGCCGGGCGTGCGCCACGACCTGACGGGGGATGTCAGGAGCCGTAGTTCACGCCAATTCCAGCTGCGGCCGACGCCGGACGGCAGGGCGGGCGCCTGTCCCGTGTGACCGCCTCGGAAAGAGGGTCGGCATGCCGCGGATAATCCCCAAGCCAGCCTGCCGGCGCCGTGCGGCGCCGGGGTCGTCCGCGCTGGAGAAGACTCGCGCTGCGGCTGTGACGGCGCCATGATCCATGTCAATTTCAGCCCCTGACCGGACGACGACCGCCCATGACCTCTCTCCGGAACCTCGCCCTTGGTTTCCTGGTCATGGCGTCCGCCGGACCGGCCCTCGCCGACGGCGCCCTGCCCGGACTGCTCTCCGCCCAGGACCGAACGCGGCTTGAGCGCCTGGACGTCCTGCGCGGGACCGCCCTGTCCGAGGCCCGCGCCCGGGCCGCCCCTGCCGACCTCGCCGCACTTGACCAGGCCCTTTCGGGCGCTCTGCTGCCTGTCCGGAACGTGGACCTGACCGGGGCGTGGCGCTGCCGGACCCTCAAGATGGGCCGCTCGGCGGGGCTGGTGGTCTACGGCTGGTTCCGCTGCCGCATTGTCGACGACGGCGCGGGCTGGAGGCTGGACAAGCTGACAGGCTCCCAGAGGGTCAGCGGCAGATTCTATGACGATGGCGAGACGCGGATGATCTTCGCGGGCGCCCTGTCCCTGGGGGATGAGCCCCGGCGGGCCTATGGTCAGCCAGACGCGAGGAGCCTGGTCGCCCTGGCCGTGCGACCGGGGCGGGATCGCCTGAGGCTGGAGTTCCCGGAGCCGCCCTTCGATTCCGCCTTCGACGTGATGGAACTGGAGCGGGCGGCCCCCGCCCGCAGGTGACAGGAGACCGACCTTGCCAGAACTCGTCCACTTCCCCGCCGACGCCGATCCCGATCAGGTCCACCGGCAGCTTCTCGCCGACGGGGCGGTGATCCTCGACGCCGTGCTGAGCCGCACCGAGGCGGAGGCCGTCCGGGCCGAACTCGATCCCTGGGTCCAGGCCACTTCGCCCGGTCGCGACCGGTTCACCGGCTTCCGCACCACCCGAACAGGGGCCCTGGCGGCGCGCTCTCCCCTCTGCCGGGAGCTGATCCGGAACCCGCGGGTGCTGGCCCAGTGCGACCGCCTGCTCCTGCCGTCCTGCGAGCGGTATCAGCTTCATCTCGGCCAGGTGATCCGCATCATGCCCGGTGAGACCGCGCAGAGCCTGCACAAGGACCGCTGGGCCTGGGGAACCCACCTGAAGGGGGTGGAGCCCCAGCTCAACACCATATGGGCCCTGACCGACTTCACCCGGGAAAATGGCGCGACCCAGGTCGTTCCGGGGTCGACGGCCTGGCCCGACGACCGTCGCGCCGACCCTTCCGAGGTCACCCAGGCCGTGATGACGCAAGGCTCCGTGCTCGTCTACACGGGCAGCGTGGTCCATGGCGGCGGGGCGAATGTCTCGCAAGGCGACCGTGTCGGGCTGAACATCACCTACGCCCTCGGGTGGCTGAGACAGGAGGAGAACCAGTACCTGGCCTGTCCGCCCGAGATCGCCCGGACCCTTGATCCGGAGCTCCAGGATCTTCTGGGCTATGCCATGGGGTCCTATGCGCTGGGCTATTTCTCGCCGCCCTCCGCCCCGGGCCTGGACCCGGAGGTTGTTCCGCCCGCCTACGCCCTGGGGCGTCGCGGCGGCGGTTCCACCCTCGGCTCGGCGGCCGACCTCGCCGCCCTGAACGGGGATGTCACCGGCCGGTAGGCCTGCGGCGCAGGGCGAGGACGAGGAAAACTCCGCCCAGCGCCACCCCCGCCAGGCTGCCGAAATGCTCCGGGGGGTGATGACCGGACGCGGGAGGAGAGAGCACCCAGCCGTGCAGGGCCATGAGCCCCCGCTCCACCATGAGCAGGACAAGAAAGAGGGGCGTCAGGCTCCGATAGCGCAGGGCGACGGCCAGGATGGCGAGACCGAAGGCGATCTGGGTCGCGCCCTGCCAGCGGAACAGGGCGATGACGAGATCCCGCCTGTCTCCCATGTCCAGTCCTGAGATCACCCCGGCCCCGCCATCGGGAAGGAAGCTGTGGATCAGGCCGGGCCCGAGGGTCAGGATCGCCGCCAGCAGCAGAAACACGGGCGCCGCCGGATGGCCCTGGTACCCGGCGTTGGTCGACGGCGGCAGAATGGACATGGAGGGGCCTCGTTCGGCGCTTCAGGGGCGGAGCCGCAGCTTCAGGCGGTTTTGCAAGTGGGTCCACAGGTTTGAGGATCCCTGGGCGAGGGCGCCGGTCCGGTAAGCCTGGACGCCGATCCAGACCGCGCCGGCGGTTGTCGCCGCCATCAGGACAAGTCCTGTCGCCACCTCCCAGGCCGGCGCGCCGTCCGCGATCCGGAGAAGCATCAGAAAGGGCGTGAAGGGCGGGAACAGGGCGGCGATCCGGATGACCGGGGATTCCGGCGTCTGGATGGCGGAAATCACCAGGAAAAGCGGGATCAGCAGGAACAGGCTGAGGGGCGTGGCAAGGCTCTGCGCTTCCCTGGGGGTCTCGCAGAAGGCGGCGAGACCCGCGAAGATCGATCCGTAGAGCAGGAATCCGAAGGCCAGGAAGAGGGTCGCCCATCCCAGAAGGCCCTGGCTGAGGACCGCCTGGATTACATCCGGGATAATGCCGGGCGGCAGCTGGCCGGCCGCCAGGACGCCTGCGCCCGCCAGGGCCCCCAGGGCCGTCAGGAACAGGCAAAGGAGCCCCAGCACCTTCCCCAGCAGGAGTTCCGCCGGGTGGGCCGAGGTCACCAGCACCTCGATGACCCGGCTCGATTTCTCCTCCGCGACGCTGGTCAGGACCATTCCCGCCCCTGCGAGGATCAGCGAGACCAGAAGGTAGCTCACGCCAAGGGCCGCCAGATGGGGAAGCCGGTCGGTAAGGGTGATCCGGCCGGTCCGGGATTCCGGCGAATAGGCGCTCACCGTCACTCCGGTGCGGGCCAGGGCGTCGATCTCGCCTGCGTCCAGGCCCAGCGCGCGCAGGCGGCTCTGCCGCGACCAGTCGGTCAGGGCGCGCTCGACTTCGCCGGAAAGATCGATCAGCCGCGCCCGCGGCGTCCAGAGCCGGGCGTCGAGGGCGTCGGCCGTCCCCGAAAGAACCAGGACGGCGGGCGGGGACGGGTCGGGAGGCGCTCGGCGAGAGAAGTCCTGGAGTCGCCGGCCCGCCTCCTCGGGGGTTCGGGCGCCGGCGATCCCGGCCGGCGTCTCCGCCAGGATGGCCGCCCGCTCCTGCGCCAGGTTGCGTGTCCGGCCCTCGCGAATCCGCGCCTCGATGAAGGCGCCCGGACCCGCAGATCCCAGACCGGTAAGGTCCAGGACGGCCACCTCCGGCGCAGGGGCCTGACGGGACAGGAGGGCGGGCAGGCTGATGCTGGCGACGAGCACAAGGGGCAGGGTCACCAGGGTGACGAGAAAGCCCGGAGTCAGCAGGTAGGCGAGATACTCCCGCCACAGGATGATCAGCAGCCGCCTCATGCGCCCGCGACCTCGGGAAGGTCATCCGGGCTTCCCGTGAGCAGCAGGAAGGCCTCGTGCAGTCCCGGTTCATGGGACTCGAAGCGGCGGACCGGGAGGCCGGCCAGGAAGGCGGCGGAGAGGGCCTGGTGCGCCTGCGCTCCGGGGGTCAGACGGATCTCGAGGCGCTGCCCCCCGGCCAGGTCCGATACCACCACCTCGGCGACCCCGGGCAGGGCGGCGACGGCCCCGGGCGGGAGGTCGCCCTCCAGGATCAGCCGGCCGGGGGCGCGGCTCCTCGCCTCCTGAACCGTTCCATCGAAGACCTTCCGCCCGCCAGCCAGAAGGACCACGCGGTCGCACAGCCGCTCCGCATGGGCCATGACATGGGTGGAGAAGACCACGGTGGCGCCCGCCTCCGCCCGTGCGCGGATCAGGCGCTCCAGCCCGTTCTGGTGCATGGGATCAAGCCCCGAGAAGGGTTCATCGAGGATGATCAGTTCGGGATCGTGGACCAGGGCGCAAACCAGCGCGACCTGCTGCGCCATGCCCTTGGAAAGGCGCCGGATCTGGGTGTTGACCGAGCCGCCGAGCCCCAGCGCCTCCAGCTGGTCGCGCGCCTTCCGCCGGGCGAGGCGCGGCGCCACGCCCTTGAGGGCGCCGAGGAAGGCCGCCGCCTGCAAAGGGGTCATGCGTGGATGCAGACCGCGCTCCTCAGGAAGGAAGCCGATTCGATCCCGGACCTTCCGGCCGTCTGCTGCGCCCAGCACGGCGATCCGGCCGGAGGAGGGGGCCACAAGCCCAAGAATCATCCTCAGGGTCGTCGTCTTTCCCGCGCCGTTCGGGCCCAGGAAGCCGAAGATCGATCCCCTTCCGACGGAAAAGCTCAGGCCGTCGACAACAGTCCGGTCGCCGAACCGCCGGGTCACCGAGTCCAGATCCAGCGCCGAAGGCCCGGCCATGCCGCTCTCCTCTGAGGACGGGGATCATGCGCCCTGGGCCCCGCGCCGTCGAGCCTGACGCATCCCGGGAATTCAGGGTATATCTCCGCCCCATGTCCCGGCGACTCCGACCCACCCGCATCGAACATGTCCTCGACGGCGTCAGCCTGCGCGCCCGGCTGTCCGCAGCCGCGCTTGATGCGATCGGCGACGAAGCCGAACAGAGGCGTCGCGCCCTGGATATCCTGCGCCAGGCCCTCTTCCGTGGACGGATGATCGCCAAGGAGCGTCTCGAGAACGGGGCGGGCGGTCTGGAGACGGCGCGTCTCCTCTCTGCCGTGACGGACGAGGTCGTCTGCGCCCTCTATGACTTCACCACCGTCCATGTCTTCCGGGCCAGGAATCCCACCGAAGGCGAGCGTCTGGCCCTGATGGCGGTGGGCGGCTACGGGCGGGGCGCCCTGGCGCCCTTCTCGGACCTCGACCTGCTGTTCCTGCGCCCCTACAAGCAGACGCCGCACGCCGAGAGCGTCATCGAGTACATGCTCTACGCCCTGTGGGATCTCGGCTTCAAGGTCGGCCACGCGTCGCGCACGGTCGAGGAGTGTCTGCGCCTCTCCCGCGAGGACTTCACCATCCGCACCTCCCTGCTCGAGATGCGGCGGCTCACAGGTGACGAGGGCCTGGCGGAGGACCTCGTCCGTCGGTTCCATGACGAGGTGATCCGCGGCACGGGCGCCCAGTTCGTCGCCGCCAAGCTCAAGGAGCGCGACGAGCGGCACCTTCGCGCCGGCGCCAGCCGCTATATGGTCGAGCCCAACATCAAGGAGGGCAAGGGCGGTCTGCGGGACCTCAACACCCTCTTCTGGATCGCCCGCTACCTGAACCCCGTGGCCAGCGCCGACCGGGCCAGCGGCGTCATCCAGCTCGACATGTTCGACCGGCGCGAGGTGGCCAGCTTCATCCGCGCCATCGACTTCCTGTGGGCGGTGCGCAGCTACATGCACTTCGCCACCGGCCGGCCCGAGGAGCGCTTGACCTTCGACCTCCAGCCCGCCATCGCCCGTTGCATGGGTTATGGCGACCGCGGCGACGCCCCGGCGGTGGAGCGCTTCATGCGGCGCTATTTCCACATCGCCAAGGAGGTCGGCGCCCTGACGCGGGTCTTCACGGCCAAGCTGGAGGAAGAGCGGGTCAAGTCGCACCCGGGAGCGCTCTCGCGCCTTCTCCCCGGACGGGGTCGCCCCCGCCGCCGCGAAGTGGCGCCCGGCTTCTACGCCGAAGGGGGCCGCCTGCACGTGGACGGCCCGGAGGTCTTCGAGGCGGATCCGGTCAACCTTCTGCGTCTTTTCCTGCATGCGGACCGCGAGGGACTGGACCTGCATCCGGACGCCTTCACCGCCGCCGCCCGGGGTTCGGCCCTGATCGGTCCCCGGGTGCGGCGCGATCCGGCGGCCGCGGCGGTCCTTCTGGACATCCTCGCCCGCGGGCGCGACCCGCAGCGCACCCTGACCCTGATGAACGAGGCCGATGTCCTAGGCCGCTACCTGCCGGAGTGGGGACGCATCGTCGCCAAGATGCAGTTCAACATGTACCACTCCTACACGGTGGACGAGCACACCCTGCGGGCGGTGGGGATCATCGCCGGCATCGCCGGTGGTCGCTATGGCGAGGACCACCCCCTCGCCACCGCCATCATGCCCCTGATCAGCGACCGGGAGGCCCTATTCCTGGCCATGCTCCTGCACGACACCGGCAAGGGCGGCGCGGGCGGGCAGGAGAAGGCCGGCGCCCGGGCCGCGCGCCAGGCCTGCGAGCGGCTGGGCCAAACGCGGAAGCGGATCGAACTCGTGGCCTGGCTGGTCGAACACCACCTCGTCATGAGCGACTACGCCCAGAAGCGCGACGTCTCCGATCCCCGGACGGTGGTCGACTTCGCCCGCATCGTCGAGACGCCGGAGCGCCTGCGGCTCCTCCTGGTGCTGACCGTGGCCGACATCCGCGCCGTCGGGCCGGGGGTCTGGAACGGCTGGAAGGGCCAGCTGCTCCGCGAGCTCTACCGGGCGACAGAGGCCCTGTTCCGGGGCGGCCGCGGCGCGGACGACGCCGCCGCCATCCGCCGTTATCACGAGAACGCCGCCTATGACGCCCGGGTCCGCCTCGCGGGCTCCCGACCCGCGCTTACGGAATGGGCCCAGTCCATGGAGGACGCCTATTTCACCGCCTTCACCGACGAAGAGGTCCTGGCCCACGGCGATCTGGTCCTGAAGGCGGCGGAGACGGGCGCGGCGACATCCTGGCGGATCCGGACCGACATGAACGCGGCCGAAGTCTCGGTGGCGGCGGTCGACCGGCCCCGTCTCTTCGCCGACCTCGCAGGGGCGCTCAACGCCGCCGGCGCGAATGTCATGGGCGCACGGGTGCACACCTCCCGGCGCGGCGAGGCCCTGGACGTCTTCTTCATCCAGGATGCGTCCGGGGCCGCCTTCGGCGCCGACAACTCCAGGGCCCTCTACAGGCTGATGTCCCTGCTGGAGTCCGCAGGCCGCGGCGAGCCCCGCAAGCGGGACGGTCGCCCCGCGCCCGAGCTGGGACGGGCTGCGGCCTTCGCCCTTACACCGACCGTCATGCTGGACAATGACGCCTCCGAGGCGGCGACGGTCGTCGAGGCGTCGGGCCGGGACCGCCCGGGCCTCCTGTCCGCCCTGGCCGAGGTGATCGCCGACGCCGGCCTGTCCATCGTCTCCGCCCACATCGATGGCTACGGGGAGCGGGCGGTGGACGCCTTCTACGTCGTCGACGAGGCCGGGCGGAAGCTCCGCGACCCGGACCGCACCGCCCGTCTCCGCCAGGACCTCTTGAAGGCGCTCGAGGTCGCGGACGCCCAGCCCGCGACCCGGAGCCGGACCCCCCTGACCCGCGCCCGCGCCAGCGTCGCCCGCTGATCCCCCGGCCCCGGGGCGGCGGCGCTTGAC
>JBJTEN010000213.1:0-11472 GCA_046092925.1 Phenylobacterium sp.
CGAGCTGGAGCGGTTCATCCTGGAGTGCTGGCGCGACGGCTTGAGATCGGTTCTGGTCATCACCGGCAAGGGACTGAGGGGCGACGGCGTTCTGCGGCGTCTGACGCCGGAGTGGCTCGCCGCGCCGCATCTTCAGGTCGCCGTGGCCGGGCTCTCCGAGGCGCATCGCAGGCACGGGGGCGAGGGAGCCCTCTATGTGGCGCTCAAGCGCCGTCCGCATCCCGCCATTTCGAAGCCCAGGCTGTGACGCCCACGTGCCCGGCGACGTTGCCGAGGGTGCGGGAGAAGTCCGGGAAGGTCTCCACGGCCAAAAGAAGGGGCAGGAGTTCCATCGGCAGCCCCATGCTCATGAAGATGGGAACCAGGGTCGTGAAGAAGGTCACAGAACTGGCGACGCCCACAGCGGCCAGGCTGACCAGGGCCGCGACCAGGATGCCCGCCATCATCTCGGCCGGTCCGATCGCAACGCCGTAGAGATGGGCGACATAGATCGCCACCGCGAGGTTTCCAGCCGGGCTCGTGATCCGGAAGAGGGCGACGCCCATTGGCAGGATCAAGCCCCGCACCCTCTCTGAAATTCCCAGCCGCTCGCAGGCCGAGAGCATGACGGGCAGGCAGGCCAGGGAGGACTGGGTCGACAGGGCCATGGCGCCCACGGGGGTCATGGCCTCGGCCAGAGCCTTCGGCGGGGTCCGGCCGCCGAACACCGCAGCGCCAATCCCCAGGGCTCCGGCCATCAGGCAGATGAGCGTGATGACAACGACATAATGGCCCAGAAGCCCCACCGCCCCCACGCCCGTCCGGGCTCCGACGGTCAGGGCGAGGAGAAAGACGCCGGCCGGCGCCAGAACCAGGACCCAGCGGACGATCACCATCATTGCGGCCTGTACGCCGTCGAACACCAGCACCACAGCCTCCCGCCGCTGCGTATCGAGGCGGGAAACCGCGAGGCCAAAGAGCAGGGCGAAGACGACGAGCGAGGCCATGGCGCCCTCCGCCGCCGCCTGGACCGGATTCGCAGGGATGAAGGCCTGAAGCCACTCTGACAGCGGAGGCGTCTCCGGAATTACGGCTTCGCCGGCTGCGGCGGACGCCCTGAGGGCCATCGCCGCCTCGGCGGGAGCCGGCCAGACCGAGACCAGGGCGGGGGCGGCGAGGGCGGTCAGGCTGGTCGCTGCGAGGAGCATGAGCGCGAAGACCAAGAGGGCGCGACCGGCCAGGCCGCCCCGGCTCGCGGTCTGCGCCGCCCGGGCCATGCCGGTCACCAGGAGGGCGAAGACCAGAGGAACAATGGTCATGCGCAGGGCGTCGAGCCAGATCCCGCCGACCGCCTCCGCGGCGGCAACCACCTCGGATTCCGCAGGCGCCTGAAGCGAATGGAGCGCTGCGCCGGCCCCGAGTCCGGCGACCAGTCCCGCGAGGATCAGGGTGGCGGGCGATGGCGCCTTCACGGGGGGGAGGGGCTTCTGGACGCCTTCTCCTGAAGGCCGGAGACGCCTTCGCGCGCTTCGAGCCGCGCCGCCACGGCGTCAGGAGACACGCCGGAGGCCGCGAGCAGGACCAAGAGGTGATAGAGGACGTCGGCCGCTTCCGCCGCCAGACCCTCCGCATCGCCCGACACGGCGGCCACCACCGCCTCGACGGCCTCCTCCCCCAGTTTCCGCGCCGCCGCCGGGGGCCCCTCGCTCAGGAGGCGGGCTGTCCAGGAAGACTCCGGGCTGGCCCCTCGCCGGGCCTCGATCACCGCCTCCAGCCGCGCGATCGCCTCGGCGAGCCGGCTCACGCCGCCGGCTCCACGCCACGGACCGGAACGCCGGCCGCCGCCATGGCCGCCTTGACCTCCGCGATGGACACGGAGCCGAAGTGGAAGATGGAGGCGGCGAGAACGGCGTCCGCCCCGCCCTCGGTGACGGCTTCGACCATGTGCCGGGCCTCCCCTGCGCCTCCAGAGGCGATGACCGGAACCTTGACGGCATTTGTGACCGCCCGCAACAGGCCCAGGTCGTAGCCGGTCCGGACGCCGTCGCGGTCCATGGAGGTCAGGAGGATCTCCCCTGCGCCGCGCTCCACCACGGTCGCCGCCCATGCCGCGGCGTCCAGTCCGGTGTCGCGCCGACCCCCATAGGTGAAGACCCTCCAGCCCCCCTCGGGCGCCGATCGGGCGTCGATGGCGGCCACCACGGCCTGGGACCCGAAGGCGTCGGCGCATCGGGAGATCAGGTCCGGATCCTCCACGGCGGCGGTGTTGATGCTGATCTTGTCGGCGCCCGCCAGCAGGAGGGCCCGGGCATCCTCGACCGTCCGCACCCCGCCACCGACGGAGAGGGGCATGAAACAGACGTCCGCCGTCCGGGCCACCACATCGAGGATCGCGCCCCGACCTTCGTGGCTGGCGGTGATGTCGAGAAACATCAGCTCGTCCGCTCCCGCCGCGTCATAGGCGCGGGCCTGTTCCACCGGGTCGCCGGCGTCGCGCAGGGACACGAAGTTGACCCCCTTCACGACGCGTCCGTCCTTGACGTCCAGGCAGGGAATGACTCGGACCCGAAGCATGGTCAGGCCGAGGCCGCCAGGGCTTCCGCCGGAACTATGGCCCCGTTGTAGAGGGCTCGACCCAGGACGGCCCCGGCGACGGGCGCGCCCGGCCGGGCCTTGAGTCGAAGGATGTCCTCCACCGAAGCCAGGCCGCCGGCGGCGCTCACGGGAATGGCGACGGCGTCGGCGATGGCGCCGAAGGCCTCGACATTGAGGCCCATGACGGTCCCGTCGCGGTCGATGTCGGTGATGATCAGGGCGCCCACGCCCGCATCCTCGAACCGGCGGGCGACGGTGACCGCGTCCAGGTCGGTGTTCTCGGTCCATCCCTGGGTGGCGACCTTGCCCGCCCGAACGTCGACGCTGACCGCGATCTGCTCGGGCCAGAGCCGCGCCGCCTCGATGACCATCTCCGGGCGGGTGACCGCGACGGTGCCGAGGATGACCCGGGAAACCCCCGCCTCGATCCACCGCTCCACGTCCTGGAGACTGCGGACGCCCCCGCCCAGCTGGACCGGCGTCGACACCGCCGCGAGGATGGCCTCCACCGCCTCACCGTTGACCGCCCGGCCCTCGACCGCCCCATTGAGGTCGACCACGTGGATCCAGTGGAAGCCGGCCTCCGCCCAGGCGCGGGCCTGGTCCGCCGGCGAGGTGTTGAAGACCGTGGCTGTGCCAAGGTCGCCGTGCAGGACCCGGACGCATTCGCCGTCCTTCAGGTCGATGGCCGGATAGAGGATCACGGTCGCCACTCCAGGAAACGCGACAGCAGGGAGATCCCCGCGGACTGGGATTTTTCAGGATGGAACTGGACGCCGGCCAGGTTGCCCCGGACCACGGCGGCGGGGAACCGGCCGCCATGATCCGCTTCCGCCGCCACGTCTGCGGGGTCGTCGGGCCAGAAGGCGAAGGAGTGGGTGAAATACATGGGCGAGGCGCCGATCCCGGCGATCAGTTCGGGTCCGTGGGGGTTCACCAGGTCGTTCCAGCCCATGTGAGGGACCTTTGCCGAGGGGTCTGCGGGCTGAAGCCGACGGACCTCGCCCGGGATCCAGCCGAGTCCCGGCGTGACGCCGAACTCCAGGCCGCGGGCCGCCATCAGCTGCATCCCCACGCAGATTCCGAGGAAGGGGCGCCCCCGCAGGCGCACGGCCTCTTCCAACGCCTCGCGGAGGCCCGGCCGGGCCTCGAGGGCCTCCATGCAGGCGGCGAAGGCGCCCACGCCGGGCAGGACGATCCTGTCCGCAGCCAGGACGTCTTCCGGGGCGTGGGTCACGAGGATCTCCGTCCGGCCTCCGGCGGCCCGGATGAGCGCCTTCTCGGCCGAGCGGAGGTTTCCCGACCCGTAGTCGATCAGGGCGAGGCGGCTCATGCGGTCAGAGGGAGCCCTTGGTGGACGGCGCCTGACCGCCCGCCCGCGGGTCGATTTCCGCCGCCTCCCGCAGGGCCCGGCCCAGCGCCTTGAATCCGCTCTCCGCGATGTGATGCGAATTGGCGCCGTAGAGGGTTTCGAGGTGAACGCACGCCCCGGCGTTGGTGGCGAAGGCGTGGTGGAACTCCTTGAAGAGCTCAGTGTCCATGTCGCCGACCTTGGGGGTCGGGAAGGCGGTCCGCCAGACCAGATAGGGGCGGTTCGAAAGGTCGATGGCGCAGCGGGTCAGGGTCTCGTCCATCGGGATGACGGCGAGGCCGAACCGGCGAATGCCCCTGAAATCACCCAGGGCCTGCCGCACGGCCTGGCCCAGGACGATGCCGACATCCTCCACGGTATGGTGGAAGTCGATATGCAGGTCGCCCTTGGCCTGGACGTCGAGATCCAGAGAGCCGTGTCGCCCGAGAGAGTCCAGCATGTGGTCGAGGAAGCCGATGCCCGTACTGATCCGGGTCGAGCCTTCTCCGTCCAGGTTGACCCGGACCGCAATCTTGGTCTCGCGGGTCTCGCGAACCACTTCGCCTGTGCGCGCCATGGTCTAGAGTCCTTCCCGGGCCGCCAGATCCCGCAGGGACACCTGCGGCCGCGGTCCATAGTGAGAAATCACCTCGGCCGCCGCCAGGGCTCCCAGGCGACCGCAGGTTTCCAGCGGACGCCCCCTGACGAGACCGTACATCACACCGGCTGCGTATTGGTCGCCGGCGCCGGTCGTGTACACGACTTTTTCCACCGGGACCGCCGGAATCGAAAGGACGTCGCCATCGGAGAGGAGGAGCGACCCCTTCTCGCTGCGGGTCACCGCCGCCAGCCGGGTCCGCTGGCGAAGACCATCGAGGGCCACCGCAAGATCTTCGGTCTCGAACAGGGCCAGGGCTTCGGCTTCGTTGGCGAAGAGAAGGTCGACCTGAGAGGTGATGAAGCCAAGCAGCGCGGCCCTGTGGCGCTCGACCACGAAGCCGTCGGACAGGGTCAGGGCGATCATGCGGCCCGCCGCCCGGGCGAGCCCCGCTGCCTTGGCGAAGGCCCGGCGGGCGGGCTCGGCGTCGAACAGGTAGCCTTCCAGATAGACGATCCCGGATCGCTCGATCACCGCCGGATCGATGTCTTCATCCCGGAACTCCACAGAGGCCCCCAGGAAGGTGCACATGGTGCGCTGGCCATCCGGGGTGACGTTCACGAGGCACCTGGCGGTGGCGGGTCCGCCCACCAGGGCCTGGCTCGGAAAGTGTGTTCCCATGGCCCGGAGGTCGTGGGCGAAGACCTCTCCCAGCTGGTCAGTGGCCACCTTGCCGAGGAAGGCGGTCCTGGCCCCCAGGCTCGCCAGCCCGGCCACGGTGTTGGCGGCGGACCCTCCCGAGGTCTCCACCCCGGGCGCCATGCGGTCATAGAGCTCGCGGCCCCTCGCCTCGTCCACCAGGGTCATGGCCCCCCGCGTCAGACCCTGAGACACGATGAAGGCCTCGTCCGCGGGTGCGATGACGTCGACAATGGCGTTGCCGATTGCGGCGACGTCGAAGAGTTCGTTCATTGGGGGTCTCCTGGCGGCAGGCGGAGCGGGCGTTAGCTACAGCCAAAGGCGGTTCTGGGCAATGAGGCCCGCCCGGGGCCCTTGCATCGCCCTACGCGCCCAGCTCGCCGGAGGGGCAAAGGTCTGCGACCGGACACGCCTGACATTTGGGCCGGCGGGCCAGGCAGACATATCTCCCGTGCAGGATGAGCCAGTGGTGCGCGCGGGTGCGCCAGGGACCGGGCACCACGGTCATCAGCTCCTGCTCGACCTGGTCCGGGGTCTTGCCCCGGGAGAGCCCGAGGCGGTGCGCGACCCTGAACACATGGGTGTCCACGGCGATCGCGGGCTCGACGCCCAGTTCGTTCAGGACGACGCTGGCGGTCTTGCGGCCTACGCCCGGGAGGGCCTGCAGCGCCGCCCGATCCAGAGGCGCCTCGCCCCCGTACTGATCGACCAGGATACGTGCGGCGGCGACCAGGTTCTTCGCCTTGGTTCGGAAGAGGCCGATGGAGGCGATGTAGGGGATCACCCCCTCCTCTCCCAGCGCAAGGATCGCCTGCGGGGTGTCGGCCACCGCAAAGAGCCGCGCCGTCGCCTTGTTCACCGAGATGTCCGTCGCCTGGGCGGACAGGGCGACGGCGGCGAGCAGGGTGTAGGGGCTTGTGTAGGCCAGCTCCGTGCGCGGATCGGCCTCAGCGGCTTCGAAGCGCTCGAAGAGAGCCTGGATGCGGGCGCGCTCGGCAGGGGACCTGCGCCGCCCTCTGGCCCGACGTGCCGGGGGTTTCGCCATGCCTCATCATCCTATCCGGCGACCGAAGAGACAATGCTTGCATTTCGCTTAGACCTAAGCTAGATAGTTTAGACCTAAGCAAGAGGTTCCGCCATGCCGACCCGCCGCCACATCCTGGAAGTGCTCTCCGCAGCGCCGATCCTGGCCACCGCAGGCTGCGTCTCAGCCGCTCCCGGACCGGACCCCTTCGCCGCCTGGAGGAATCCGGGCCAGGGAGAATCCGATCCAAGGCGCTTTGTGCTCGCGCACGGCCTGCTGGCCCCGAACCCGCACAATCGCCAGTCCTGGCTGATCCGGCTCGAAGGATCGGACGCGATGAGCCTCTACATCGACCGGACGCGGCTGCTGCCGGAGACGGACCCCTTCGGTCGCCAGATTGTCCTGGGCTGCGGCGCCTTCCTCGAAATGGTGGCCCAGTCCGCACCGCGGGTGGGGCGGCTGGCGGACATCCAGGTCTGGCCGGAAGGCGCTCCGGAGGGCGCGCTGGACGACCGCCCCTTCGCCCGCGTGACCCTGAGGCCTGTTCCCGGTATCGGGCCGGGCCCGCTGTTCGAGCAGATCGTCAAACGCCGGACCGAAAAGACGCCGTTCGTCCCGACGCCTCCGTCGGACGCTGCGGTGGCCGCCGTCCTGCAGGCGGCCCAGGCGCCCGGACTGATTGCCGGCGAGACCCGGGAGGCCGGCCTCCTGCGCCGCCTGATCGACGCCTGCTGGGAAGGCTCGCTGATCGAGACCGGAACCAAGCGAACCCACATGGAGTCCGTCAACCTCATCCGGATCGGACGGGCTGAAGTGGCGCGAAACCCCGACGGCATCGTCCTGTCCGGCGGAATGATCGACGTCATGGCCCGAGTGGGTCTGCTGACGCGTGAGGCCCTGGCCGACCCCAACTCCACCGCCAGCAAGTCCAGCACGGACATGTTCCGGAAGATGATCGAGGCCACGCCCGCCTTCTTCTGGATCCGCTTCGAGACGGCGGACCGGTCGGCCCAGCTCGCCGCCGGGCGAGCCTATGCCCGGGCCCAGCTCGCCGCCGGAACTCAGGGGCTGGCCATGCACCCCTGGAGCATGACCCTCCAGGAATTCCCGGAAATGGCCGGGCTCTATGCGAAGGTCCAGTCGCTCCTCGGGGCGAGCCCCAAGGCGCCTGTCCAGATGCTCGTCCGGTTCGGCGCCGCCCCGTCTCCGAGCGACCCGTCGCCAAGGCGCAGGCTTGACGATCTGATCCGCGTATGACGACTCGGGAGGCATGAGCCAGCGAGACCCGGACCTGAACGCCTTCTTCACCGACATCGCGATCATCGACCAGCTGATGGGCGCGCTCCGATCGCGAAGACTGCCCCCGGGCCTGTCCCTGGCCGGCTTCGGGGTCATGAACCACATGGTGCGGATGGGCCTGGAGACCACCTCGCCAGCGGCTCTGGCGCGCGCTCTCCAGGTGACGCGCGGGGCGATCACCGGCGTCCTCCACAAGCTCACGGCCGAGGGCTTCGTGACCCTGGAGCCGGATCCAGACGACGGGCGGGGAAAGAAGGTGAGGATCACCCCGGCCGGTCTCGCCGCCCGCCAGGCCGCTCTCGACGCCGTGGAACCCCTCGCCGCCCGCCTGGAGCGCGAGATGGATCTCGAGGCCATTCGCCGGATGCATCCTGACCTTCGCAGAATCCGCGAGTACCTCGACAACAACCGGGACCTGTAACGCCTTGTCCGTTGCCGTCCCGGGACTTTCCGTCTAACAGCGGACTCGCGTCCTGTCGGCGGCGCCCCTGAGTCACGTCGGATGACCACGCCCTCACGGCATCCCGTCGCCTTCGATTTCTTCCTTGAAGTCTCCGTCATCGATCAGCTTGTCAGCACAGAGATGGAACGGGTGCTCCCGGACGGGCTGACCATGTCCAGCTTCAGCCTCCTCAATCACCTGACCACCAAGGGGGGCTCCGACTCTCCGGCCCGGCTGGCCTTCGCCCTTCAGGTCACGAAGGGGGCCGTGACGGCCCTTCTGAAGCGCCTTGAGGCCCGCCGCCTCATCCACATGTCCGCCAACCCCACGGACGGGCGCGCCAAGATCGTCACCCTCACAGAGGAGGGTTGGCGGAGGCGAGACGACGCGATCGCCGCCCTGGACCCTCTTCTGGAGGCCTTCCTCGCCGACTTTCCCGAGACCGATCTGGCCAACGCCCTGCCCCTGCTTCGCCGGGTGCGGCTGGACCTCAACAGGCGGCGGAGGGGGCTCTGAGGCCTTTCCCGCCGCTCTTTCCCGGGCTAGATGCTGCGGATCACGGCGGCGTCGGTTCCGTTCCGGGACGGGTGTCCATCGCCGGAGAAGCAAGGGCCTGATCATGTCCGAGCGTTGCCCGGTTCCGAGCCAAGCGCCCGCCAGGAGAGGCCCGGCCCGATGAGCGAGATTGAGCTCCTGAACGTCGAAATCAGGCCGCACAGATCCCTTTCAGACCGCGGCTTCATCATCCTGATCTCCTTCGTCACGGCCATCAACTGCATCGCCGGCGCCGTCTTCCTGTCAATGGGCGCCACCCTGGTGCCCTTCTTTCTGGCCCTCGATGTCGTCGCCGTGCTTGTCGCCTTCGCCATCAGCTATGCATCCGCTCGTCGCATAGAGCGGGTCGTCATCACCGAGAGCCTCGTCCGCCTGACCGAAGAGACTCCCCGCCGCCGCGTGCTGATCTGGGAAGGCCCCACCGCGTTCACCCGCCTCGCGGCGGAGGCGGAGGCCGACCGGCTGGTGACCCTCAGCCTGGCGGTGTCCGGCAGGGAGGCCAGGATCGGGAAGACCCTGGGCCCCAAGGCCCTCGAAGACCTCCGACGCCAGCTCGACGCCGCGCTGCAGCAGGCCCGCCGGCCCCGGACCCTGGCCTGGTGACCTCCTCTCGCCCCTTCAGCGACGACGAGGTCGAACGCTACGCCCGCCACCTCGTCCTGCGCGAGATCGGGGGGCCCGGCCAGCAGAGGTTGAAGGCCGCGCGCATCCTGATTGTCGGCATGGGGGGGCTGGGCAACCCCGCGGCTCTTTATCTCGCGGCGGCTGGGATAGGAGGGCTTGTCGTGGCCGATCCCGACAAGGTCGAGGTTTCCAATCTCCAGCGCCAGGTGCTGTTCTCGTCCGCCGACAGGGGACGCTCCAAGGTGGACGCGGGCCTTCGGCGCCTTACCGACCTCAACCCTCATGTGGAGACCCAGGCCCTCCGGCTCGCCGTCAGCGCCGGGAACGCCTCGACCCTGGTCGAGGGCTTCGACCTGGTGCTTGACGGCACGGACGACTTCGCGACGCGGATGGCTGTGAGCGACGCCTGCGTCGCCGCCGGCGTGCCGCTCGTCTCCGGCGCCATAGGCCGCTGGACCGGCCAGGTCGCGGTCTTCCCGGGCCGACCCTGCTATCGCTGCCTGGTGCCGGAAGTCCCTCCGGAGGCCGAGACCTGCCAGGCCGTCGGCGTCGTCGGGGCCCTGGCCGGCGTGATCGGATCGATGATGGCCCTGGAGGCCGTCAAGCTGATCACAGGGTCCGGCGATCCCCTTGTCGGCCGGCTGCTGATCTACGATGCCCTGGCCGGGGAGACCCGCACGGTCCGGATCGCGCCCGACCCCGGCTGTCCCGCCTGCGGCGCCGATCAGCCCGGCGGCGTATAGGTGACGCTCGCCCCGGGCCCCAGGGGCCAGTCGAACACCACCCAGAGCCCCGTCATGAGGGCCCCGCCGACCATGAAGGCCAGGGCGTAGGGCAACATCAGGGCCAGAAGGGATCCCACCCCCACCGACGGATCCCAGCGACGGCAGAACCCCAGGATCAGCGGGAAGTAGGCCATCAGCGGGGTCATGATGTTGGTGAAACTGTCCCCCATCCGGTAGGCCGCCGTCGTCATCTCCGGGCTGATGCCGAGGAGCATGAACATCGGCACCACCACGGGCGCCATGGCGCTCCACTTGGCGGTGGCCGAGCCGATGAAGAGGTCGAGGAAGGACGAGAACCCCAGCACGCCGAGAAGCAGGGCCGGCGCCGGAAGGTCGAGCACCTCGAGGATGTGGGCTCCGTTGATCGCGGCGATGGGCCCCAGCCGCGACCAGTTGAACATGGCCACGAAGTGGGCGGCGAAGAAGGCGAAGACCAGGTAGGGCGCGAGCGCCCGGACACCCTCCGTCATCATGGCGAAGACGTCCCGGTGGGAACGGATCACCCCGGCGCCCGCCCCGAAGGCTATGCCCACCGCCAGGAAGAGCACCAGGAAACCCGCCACCAGAGCGCTATAGAAGGGCTGGAGCGCCGCCGTACCCGCCTTTGTCTCGTCCACGAGGGGCGTGAAGCCCGGCCAGAGGGCCATGGCGGCGAACCCCGTCACCACCACAAGGGCCGCGACGCCGGCGAGGCGCAGCCCGCGCCGCTCGGCCTGGGTCGGCTCGGATTGCGCCAGCTCGGCCAGAAGCTCGGGGTCGCCCCCGCCGCCCCACGGACCCAGGCGCGGCTCGATGATCCGGTCGGTGACGAACCAGACGATCGGCGTGAAGAGGACCACGATGCCCAGGATGAACCACCAGTTCCCAAGGGGGTTCAAAGTCCAGGTCGGATCAATGATCCGCGCCGCCTCCTGGGTGAAGCTGAACAGCATGACGTCGATCTGACCGGGGGTGATGTTGCCGGCATAGCCCCCGGACACAGCCGCAAAGGCGGCGGCGAGTCCCGCCAGGGGGTGACGCCCCACGGCGGCGTACAGGAGCGCCGAGAGCGGAATGAAGACCAGATAGGCCGCGTCGGAAGCGTGGTGGGAAACCATGCCGATCAACGCCACCAGAGGGGTGAGCCAGCGGCGGTCGGCGCCCCTGAGACTGGCCCGGATCAGGGCGCTGAAGAACCCGGATCGCTCGGCGACCGCAGCGCCGTAGATGATGGTCAGGACCAAGCCCAGGGGTGCGAACCCCGTCAGGGTCTTGGCCGTTTCGGTGAACAGCCGGGCCAGGTTGTCCTCCGACAGGAGGCTCTCGGCCCGGAAGGTCAGGCGCCCGCCTTCGATCTCGCCCCAGGCGGGAGCCGTCTCCCCCCTGAAGGGCAGGGACGCCGACCAGCCGAGCACCGCCCCGATGCTGGACAGCACGATCAGGGCGCCGATCAGCCAGACAAAGATCATCACCGGGTCCGGCAGCCGGTTTCCGAGGCTCTCCAGCCGGTCCAGGAAGGAGCGCTTCGGCGCGGGCGGGAGA
>JBJTEN010000214.1:0-6240 GCA_046092925.1 Phenylobacterium sp.
GTCTTCGCCCTGCCGGAACCGCGGGTGGGCCTTGCGGCCCTGGCCGGGGGGCTCCACCGGCTGCCCCGGGCCATCGGCGTCAAGCGCGCCATGGGCATGATCCTGACCGGACGTCGGGTCTCGGCGGCCGAGGGCGCGGAGCTGGGCTTCGTCAACGAGGTGGTCCCGCCGGCCGAGCTGATGGCCGCTGCGCGCCGTTGGGCGGCCAAGATCGCCGTGCTTTCGCCCATGTCCGTCCAGGCCTCCAAGGAGGCGGTGTTCAAGGGTCTGGACGAACCTACGCTCGAGGCGGCGATCAAGGGCCAGAACCGCTATCCGGCGGTGGCGGCCCTCTTCACCTCCGAGGACTTCGTGGAGGGGCCGCTGGCCTTTTCCCAGAAGCGGGCGCCGAACTGGAAGGGTCGCTGACGCGCACCCCTTGCCCGGGGCGGGCAAGATCGTCAGAAGGGCGCAACGGACACCTTTTCGCTGCGAGGCCCGCCCATGGACGCCTACGACTACATCATCATCGGGGCCGGCTCCGCCGGCTGCGTTCTGGCCGCGCGCCTGACCGAGGATCCCTCGGTCAGGGTCCTGCTGCTTGAGGCCGGCGGCAAGGACAACTCCCTGATGGTGCGGATGCCCGCCGGGGTCGGCGGCCTGATCGGCGACAAGGGCGACTACAACTGGGGCTTCTGGACCGAGCCCGAGCCGCATCTGGACGGACGCCGGCTCTGGTGGCCCAGGGGCAAGGGCTGGGGCGGATCGTCCTCCATCAACGGCATGATCTACATCCGCGGCCATGCGCGGGATTATGACCAGTGGCGCCAGATGGGCCTGGAGGGCTGGGCCTACCGGGATATCCTGCCTTACTTCAAGCGCTCCGAAGGCTTCGAGGGCGGCGCCGACGACTGGCATGGCGGCGACGGGCCGCTGAAGGTCTCCAAGGCGTCGGACCCCAACCCGATCTACGCCGCGGCGGTGAAGGCTGGCGCGCAGGCGGGGCATCCCCTGACCCCGGACTTCAACGGCCGGCAGCAGGAGGGCTGGGGTCCCTACCAGCTGACCGTGCATGACGGCGAGCGTTGGAGCGCCGCCCGGGGCTACCTGCATCCGGTCCTGTCCAGGCCAAACCTGACCTGCGTCACCGGCGCCCGCACCACCCGGATCCTCGTCGAGGACGGCGTGGCGACCGGCGTGGAGTACGCCGACGAAAAGACCCGGGCCCGCACTCAGGCCAAGGCCACGCGGGAGGTCCTGGTCTGCGCCGGCGCCGTACAGTCGCCGCAGATCCTGCAGCTCTCGGGCATAGGCGATCCCCAGGCCCTGGCGGCCGCCGGGATCGAGACCGTCCACGCCCTGCCGGGTGTGGGCCAGAACCTCCAGGACCACCTCGACGTCACCTTGTCCTGGGCCTGCCCGCAGCCCATCACCATCTATTCCCAGCGCAAGGGCCTGAAGACCCTGCTGGTCGGCATCAACTACCTGCTCTTCAAAAAGGGCATCGGCCGCCGGCAGTTCCTGGAATCCGGCGCCTTCCTGAAGTCGCGGCCGGACCTCGACCGCCCGGACCTGCAAGTGCACTGCGTACTGGCGGTCATGCAGAACCACGGCAAGACGGTGGTGAACTGCGACGGCTTCACCTTCCACGTCTGCCAGCTGCGCCCCGAGAGCCGCGGGAGCGTGGGGCTGCGCTCCTCCGATCCCTTCGACGATCCGGCCATCTTCGCCAACTACCTGTCGGCGGAGGAGGACCGGCGCGCTCTGCGCGAAGGCGTGCGCATGATGCGCGAAGTGGCGCGCCAGCCGGCGCTGGACGCCTACCGCTCTGAAGAGCTCTTCCCAGGCGACGCCATCCAGACGGACGAGGCCATAGACGCCTGGATCCGGTCGGCCGCAGAGACGATCTATCACCCGGTGGGTACTTGCAGGATGGGCGCCGACGGCGATCCTTTGGCCGTGGTGGACGCCCAGCTTCGGGTGCGCGGCCTGAGGGGGCTTCGGGTCGTTGACGCTTCCGTAATGCCGACCCTGGTGGGCGGAAACACCAACGCCCCGACGATCATGATCGCCGAGAAGGCTGCGGACATGATCCGGGGCAGGCCGGCCCCGGCGCCGGACGACGCCGAAGTCGCAGCGTGACGAAACAGACGCGGGTTACCGGCCCTGGGCGGCGGCGGCGACCTCCGGGCGGATTTCCAGCCGCCAGAGCCGCTCTTCCCCCATCCACCGGCGCGCGGCGGAGTTAAGGTCGGCAGGGGTCAGGCCCTCAAGGGTCGGAATCAGGCTGCGCAGGGCGTCCAACTGCCTGGAATCCGCCTGGACGCCCGATAATGCGCTGAGCCAATAGCTGTTCGTCTCCCGCGCCTGGAGAAGACCCTCAAGCATGGGCTTGCGGGCGCGCACCATTTCATCGGCTGTCGGCGGAGAGGCCGCGAGGTCTGCTGCGATCCGACGAATGGTCCTCGTGACGGCCTCGATCTGGTCTGGCGGGATTTCCACCGTCGCCGAGATGTATCCCCACTCCGGCAGGACCAGACTCTGGGTGGAATCGGTGCTGGGCGAGTAGGTCGCCCCCTGTCTTTCCCTGAGTTCCTCGGTGAGTCTGAGGCCGAGAATCTCCGCCAAAAGCCGGTTCGCCCGGGCGCCCTTCGGGTCCTGGAAGAAGCCGGGTGTCGGCCAGGCTGCAAACAGAAGCGCCTGATCCTCCCTGCCCCTGTGGGTTCGCTTCACCGCCTCCCCACCTCCGGATGGCGGTCGTACGCGGATCTGGTCGGCGACCGGAGGTCCGGCGAGGGCTCGGGGCGGAAGGGCCCCGAAGGTCCGGGACACGGCGTCGATCGCCTTCTCCACGGTGGTTGCTCCGACCACAACCACCTCAAGCGGAGCGGAGGCGAGAGCCGGGCCCAAGACGGACCTGAGGTCCTCGAGCCGGGCGACGCTGAGGGCCTCGCGGGAGGGAAGGGCCCAACGTGAATCCCCGCTCCGGATCAGGGCGGAGAGGTCGCGGCGGAGAACCCCGGCCCCGGTCGCAGCCAGTTGATCGTGAAGACTGGCGCCGAGGGCTGCGTACCTTTCGAAGGCTTCGGGTCGCCAGCCCGGATCCGAGACATAGGCGGCGAGGACCTGCAGCTGGGTGTCCAGATCCGCGGGGCGAGTCGCCCCGGAGAGGACGAAGGCGTCATCCGTCAGGCCGAATCCTGTAGAGTACACCTGCCCGGCCAGAGCCTTTTCCATCATGCGGGTGCTGATCTTCCCGGTCCCGCCTTCGATCAGGGCTCCGGCCGCCCATTCCGGGCTGGGCCGGTCCGAAGGCAGACTGAGACGTCCGCCGCCGACATTGACCCGCACCAGGATCTGGTCGGCCTTGAAACGCGTGGGCTTGACGGTGAGGCGGACCCCGTTGTCGAAGCGGACGAGGACCGCGTCCAGGTCCGGCAGGTCCCTGCGCTCGGCAATACCGGAAGGCGCCCCGAAGCTGGAATAGGGCCAGGTCGCTGACGCCTCGGGCGCCCTGGCTGAGACCCGGGCTCTCATCCGGTCGCGAGCCACGGACAGCACCGCAGCTTCTGCGCCCTCGACCGGACTCGGACTTGTCATGAAAACGAGAGGCCCGGAGCCCCGGAAGAGCCTCGCCGCCGCCTGATTGAGGTCTTCGAGGGTCAGCGTCCTGGCGAACCTCTCGAATCTCTCGAGATCCTGTTCCGGACTGGTGACCACAGTTCGAGAGGTGATGGAGCCTGTCACATCAGCGGCCAGGGCCGACGGCGTCCGCGTCGCCGATCCCGCCCGGGCGGCCAGGAGGTTGGCGCGAAGGTCGGCTATGATCCGGTCGACCTCGTCCTGACGCACGCCGAAGGCCTCGAGGCGGCGCTGTTCATCGAGCACCGCGCTAAGGGCGCCCCGCCAGTCCACGCCTGACGCCAGGGCGTAGATGCTGGCCTGGCGCTGGGCGCGAAAGGGCTCAGTCAATGAGGCTCCGGCTCCGAGGAAGGGCGGAGCCTCGCTGCGGGCGAGGTCCGAGAGCCGCTGGTTGAGGATCGCCAGGACAAGGGATCTCTGGAGGTCGGCCCGTCTCTTCGCCTTTGAATCCGCCGCCAGATCGGGGGCGGCGGTCCAGGCGACGGACAGGGCGGCGGGCAGACCCGGATCGACATGAATCCGCGCCTCCAGGCCCCGTCGGGCCACCTGTCCGAGGTCGGGAGCCCGCCCCGCCGGTCCGACGCTCCGCCAGTCCGAGAAGGTTTCCCGGATTCGGGCCTCGATCACTTCGGGATCAAAATCCCCGACCGCGACAAGGACGGTGGTCTCCGGGCGGTACCAGGCATGGTAGAAGGACATGAGACCGGCCCGGTCCGCCGCCTTCAGCGCCCCGACTTCGCCGATAGGGAAACGACGGGGCGGCAACTGGTCTTGAAACTGGAGGGCGTAGGCCGCCCGGGCGGCGCGCAGGGCGGGACCGTCCCTGGATCTCTCCTCGGAAAGGACGACGCCCCTCTCGCGCTCCACCGCAGCCTCGGAGAAGGTCAGTTCGCCTGCAACCTCCCGCATCAGGCGAAGGCCGGTCTCGAGGGTTTCCCGATCGGTTCTGGGGAGGTCGAGCCGGTAGAGGGTCTCGTCAAAGCCGGTCGACGCGTTGGTGTCCGGACCGAAGGCCAGACCGAGGCGCTCGAGGATCCGGATCATCTCACCTTCGGGGACGCCGGTCGACCCGTTGAAGGCCATGTGTTCGACGAAGTGGGCGAACCCCTGCTGGCCTTCCGCCTCATTGAGGGACCCCGCCGAAACATGCAGCCGCAGCGCCGCCTGACCAGGAGGGACCGCCTGTCGCCGGACAGCGTACCTCATGCCATTGGGCAGGACGCCGAACCGGAACTCGGGGTCGGCGGCGACATCGGAGGCCGCCTGAGGCCAGGACGGTCCCTGGGTCTGGACCCGCTCCGGCCGATCCGGCTGGATCCAGGCTACCGAAGGCCCTGAGACGGCCAGCGCGACCAGGACGCCCAGCAGCCATCGGACGGCCGACCTGTGTTTTCCGATCATCTCCCGACGCCTCGCCTCGCGGACTTGTCCAGTGGGCAGCCTGGCCCGAAGATCATGGCGCGGGCAAGGCGGCCCCGGCTCCTCGGAGACTTCGATGCGCGACCCCTGGACGGACGGACCCGAGTCTCCGATGGGCGGGACTGGCCGCGAACCCGCCATTACGGCGCCGCCCGGCGCGCTCTGGCTGACAGGCCTGCTGGTGGTCGCCTTCCTCGTCCAGGGTCTCTTGGCGTCTCCTCAGCTGATCAATGCCCTGGCTTATTCGCCGTGGCCTACGCCCCTGTCCCGGCCCCACACTTTGTTCACAGCGATCTGGCTGCATGGGGGATGGGGACATCTGGCCATGAACGCAGCCTTCGCCCTCGCCTTTGCGACGCCGCTCTCGCGTTTTCTGGGAGAGGGGGTGAGGGGCTCGAGCATTCTGCTCCTCTACTTCATGGCTTGCGGCGCACTGGGCAACCTGGGCTTCGGCCTCCTGCACGCCGGAGAGCCCTACGCTGTTGTCGGCGCCTCGGGCGGCGTCTCAGGACTGGCGGCCGGCGCCGCACGAATCGTTGCGGGCAGGGGCGGAATCGGAGGGCTCCGGTCACCCTTCGTGGTGTCCATGGGGGCGGCGTGGATACTCACCAACCTGGTTGTCGCCGTCGCCGGTGCGGCCCTGATCGAGGGCGGGGCCCAGATCGCCTGGGAAGCGCATCTCGCCGGATTCGCCGCGGGATTAATCCTTCTGCGGCCCTTTGCGGCCATGGCGGGATCTGCAAGGGCGTGAGCCGCCTTACAAATCCCTTGCCAGCGGGCGGCCAGCGGACTACTAAGATCGCCCTCAATCGGCGCACGCAGTTCCGTCACGACGTTTTTCGAACGTCCTGAAGGAGCCGCTGTCCCCTCGGGGGGCGAGGTGCGGAACTTTCTCACTGAGAGACGTATCTGGCGATTGACAGGGAAGAGGCGGCCCCCTAGATAGCCGCCTCCGCCGGCCACCGGCGCTAAACAGTGGGGCGGGCGAGAGCCGGTCAGGGTCTTTGACATCGTTGAATTGGAAAGAGAAACGCAGGCGGCGGCGCTCTAGCGATGGTCCTAACCAGACCATCTCGACGACGACGTATCTGCGGTCTCTTGAAGACAATACCATGAACGTCCGGCCTTCGGGGCGGACGCAAGTGGGAACTCGTCAAGAACTAGTAGAGCAATGCCAGTTGGTTCCTGCCCGGAACCAAC
>JBJTEN010000215.1:0-3809 GCA_046092925.1 Phenylobacterium sp.
GCCGGCGCGCCAGGAGGGCCAGGCGCCCCGCCCTCCTGTCGCGGGGCTACGGCGGAAGCCTGCAGGGCCCCGTCCGGGTGGATCCGTCGCGCCACGCCGCCAGCGAGGTCGGCGACGAGCCCCTGATGCTGGCGGCCGCCCTGCCCGGCGTGGCCGTCTGGGTGGCCCGAGACCGGGTCGCCGGCGCCCTGGCGGCCGCCCATGAGGGCGCGGACATCATCCTTCTGGACGACGGGCACCAGAATCCGGCCCTTCGGAAGGCTCTGTCCCTGGTGGTCAGCGACGGAGAGACCCGGGACGGCGAATGGCCCCTGGGCGATGGCGGGGTCTTCCCGGCCGGACCCTTGCGTGAGCCTCTCGCCGCAGGGCTGGCCCGCGCCGACGCCGTCATCCTTCTGTTGCCGGCGGACCTGGAGGCCCCGGATCCCGACCTTGTCGCCGCCCTCTCCGGGCCGCCCCTCCTCCGGGCTCGGCTGATCCCCGAGGGGGCGCCGCCTGAGGGGCCTCAGGTCGGCTTCGCCGGCGTCGGCAAGCCCTGGAAGGTGGAGCGGGCCCTGAGGGCGGCAGGCTGCGACCTGGTCGACTTCGCGGCCTTTCCCGACCATGCGCCCTGGACCCCGGCGCGGCTGAAAGCGCTGGACGACCTGGCGCGCGCGCACGGTGCGGGTCTGGTGACGACCTCGAAGGACTGGGTGCGCCTGCCCCCGGCCTGGCGCGAAAAGGTCAGAGCCTGGCCCGTCGAGGCGGTCTTCGATTCCCCGGCCGAGGTGGACGCCCTGTTCGGGCGACTTCCCCGCCCCAAAGCCTGATCAGGCGCCGGCCCGCTGGGCGAAATGCCAGGCCGCGGAGGCGAGCTGGGGCACCCGCTCTTCCATGGCCGCAGCCTGCGGGCTGTTGGCGGTGCCGTCCCGGGCCCGGCCGACAATGCCCTGGCAGATGCCGGCCAGGCGGAAGAGGTTGTAGGCGAAGAACCAGTCCACGTTCGGCACCTCGGACCGCCCCGTCAGGCGGCAGTACTCGGCCACCGTCTCCTCGACGGTCGGGATGCCATGGGCCGTCAGGTCCGGGATCCCGGCGATGGTCCCGTTCACCCAGTGCATCAGGAAGTAGGTGAAGTCGGCCATGGGATCGCCCAGGGTCGAAAGCTCCCAGTCCAGCACCGCGGCGACCCGCGGCTCGGTCGCGTGCAGGACCATGTTGTCCAGCCGGTAGTCGCCGTGGACGACGGTGTTGCGGTCCTGGTGCGGCAGGGTGCGGGGCAGCCACTCCATCAGCCGCTCCATGGTGTCGAGCCTGACCGTCTCGGAGGCGCGATACTGCTTGGTCCAGCGGTCGACCTGCCGGCCCATATAGTTGCCGGGCTTGCCGAAGTCGGACAGGCCCACGGCGTCGACATCGGTGTTGTGCAGGTCGGCCAGGGTCTTGATCTTGGCCATGTAGATGGCCCGGCGCTCGGCGGGCTCGTACTGGGGCAGGGTCTGGTCCCAGAGGATCCGGCCCTCGACCATGTCCATGACGTAGAACCAGGTGCCGATCACAGATTCGTCGGTGCACAGGCCGTAGGTGCGGGCCACCGGGAAGCCGGTCGGGTAGAGGGCGGTGATGACCTTGTACTCGCGGTCGACGGCGTGGGCCGAGGGCAGGAGCTTGCCCGGGGGCTTGCGCCGCATGACGTACTTCTTGCCCGGGGTGACCAGCTGGTAGGTCGGGTTGGACTGTCCGCCCTTGAACTGGCGGACCTCCAGCGGCCCCTCGTAACCTTCGACATGGGCCTGCATCCAGGCGGCCAGGGCGGTCTCGTCGAAGCGGTGCGAATCGACCACAGGCTTGGTGCCGGTGTTGGCCGCCTCGCGTTCCTGTTCCGGCGTCATGGCCATGATGCTCGCTCCCCTCGGTTCTGTCGTCTTGGAGCGAAGTCTTAGCCAACGGCGGGGGCCTGCGGCAAGCACGGTCGCGAGGGCCAGGGCTTCCGGACTTCATTAACCGCGCGCCCCTAGACTGCACGGCATCGCATCGCCGGAGAGCGCTGGAGAGGCCCATGGCCAACTATGTCTTTGAGACTCTCACCTCGGGGCAGGCCGCCGCCTTCCTGTCGACGGACACCCTCACCTTCTCGACACCCGGCGCCACGGCGCGCTCGGTAAGCGTCACACTGGTTCCCTATGTGGCGCCCAACTTCTTCACCGGCGAGATCGGATCAACGCCTTCGGTGACCCTCGCCTTCGGCGGCAAGACCGTCGTCTTCAACGGGGCCGGGTCGACCCCGCCGGGCATCGCCGGGCTGGGCGCCGCCGCCGGCCAGATCCTCTTCCCGGACGCCTCCCGGCTATTCATCGGGAGCCTCGCTGCGGATTCGGTCTCCGGCGGCTCGACCCCGGACGCCCTGCACGGGGGCGATGGCGCCGACACCCTGTCCGGGCTGGACGGGGATGATCTCCTGCAGGGCAACCAGGGAAACGACAGCCTTTCCGGGGGCAGCGGCGGCGACACGCTTCTGGGGGGACAGGGAAACGATCAGCTGTCGCTCGGCGACGGCGCGAACTACGGGCATGGAAACCTGGGCAATGACACGGCCCTGGGCGGGACCGGCGCCGACACCCTGCTCGGCGGCCAGGGAAACGACAGCCTCTCCGGCGGCGGCGGCGCAGACTATATCAGCGGCGATCTGGGCGATGACACCCTGCTGGGCGGAACGGCGGCCGAGCAGATGTTCGGCGGCGAGGGAAACGACCTCATCACCGGCGGGGGCGGTGCGGATGTCGTCAACGGGAACCAGGGCGCCGACACCCTGGCCGGCGGAACCGCTGCGGACACCCTCCTCGGCGGCCAGGGCGACGACAGCATCGCGGCGGACTCGGGCGCCAATTATGCGCATGGCAATCTTGGCAATGACGTCATCATCGCGTCCGGCGGAGCAGACACCCTCCTGGGCGGCCAGGGTAACGACACGCTCTCGGGCGGCGACGGGGTGAACTACCTGACAGGGGATCTCGGTGACGACTCGGTGGCCTCTGGGACCGGGGCGGACAGCCTCGCAGGGGGCGAGGGCGCCGACACCCTCTCCGGTGGCGGGGGCGCGGACACCGTGGACGCCGGCGCCGGTTCGGACCGTATCAGCGTCGGCGCAGACGCAGATCGGGTCCTCGGCGGGGACGGAAACGACAGCGTCAGCGATGCGGGGGGCGCCAACCTGATCCTCCTCGGGGCCGGCGCGGACACCTTGTCCTCGGGCAGCGGAAGCGACACGGTGACCGGAGAGGCGGGCGCTGACAGCCTTCTCGCGGGCGCCGGAGACAACAGCGTCACGGGAGGCGCCGACTCGGACACGCTGGCGGCGGCCGGCGGCGCGGACACCCTGATCGCGGAGGACGGAAACGACAGCTTCCAGGGCGGCGGCGGCGCAGACTCGCTGGACGGCGGCGCCGGGAATGACACGCTTGCCCAGTCCATGACGCTGGCGGGCGTCGCCACCCTGATCGGCGGTGCAGGGGACGACGCCTTTGATCTGACCGGTTCCGCCGGCGGCGCCTCGGTGCTGTCTGACGGCGGAGCCGGGAACGACAGTCTCCTGGGCGGCGCAGGCGTGGATTACTTCATCGGCGGCGCGGGGGCCGACACCGCCTCGGCGGTCGGGGGGGTCGACACCCTGGTCGGGGGTGAAGACGGAGACAGCCTCATGGGCGGGGGCGGCGCGGCGAGCCTGTCGGGCGACGGAGGCGCCGACACTCTGGCTGGCGGGAGCGGATCGGAGACCCTGTCCGGGGGCGCCGGGGCCGATCTGATGTCCACGGGCGGCGGCGCCGACAGCC
>JBJTEN010000216.1:0-12059 GCA_046092925.1 Phenylobacterium sp.
ATCCTCATCTACCTGATCCAGAACTCCATGGAGCTGGGTCCGGAGTCCGCCAGCCAGGTGGCCACCGGCCAGCGCATGGGCGGAAGGGCGGCCCTGCCGATCTTCCAGAAGCAGGCCTACGCCGCCCTCGGCAAAGGTCCGCCCCTGGTCTGAGGCGCGCTCAATCTCCGCCCGGCCCGGTGACCGAGAGGCCCCGGGCCTCGAGCCGGCGGATGATCCCTTCTTCGGCGACAAGCATGGAGATGTCGACGAGGGCGACGCTGTGGCCGGGGGCCTTGAGGGCGTCTGCGATCATGCGGGCGTGCGCGTCCGTGATCTCGCGCCAGATCCGCGCCCCGCCGTTCAGAAGCAGGAGGCAGCCCTCAAAGTCCCGCGGGCCGCTGATCGCCGCCGCGACATCCCCCGCCGCCCAGCCCCGGGCGACCGCATCGGGCCGGGCGCGCTCTACGGTCCGGACTGCGGCCGCAAGGCAGGTGGTCTCAAGGCCCGGGTCCATCTTGCCCAGCACATTGCGGGCGACATCGCTGATGTCCTGGGCGGGCGGCTCCACCCTCCGGACCTTGGCCTTCTTCGCCGTGCGGATGATGTCGTCCCGCGGGTCGACCCAGGCCCTTGGGGTCGCATCGCTGATCAGGGTCAGGGAGGCGAAGAAGGGCTTCAATTTCGCATAGCGTTTTTCGGGTTGGCCCACCTTCTGGCGCGCGGCGATGAACTGCGACCTCAAAGGTTCCTGCAGGCGGGTCTCGAGGGGGATGTCGGACCTCATGCTGCGAAACAGGCGCAGGGCTTCGCCGAATGAGGAGATACCGATACCGACCCGTACGGAATCCGCCAGGATCAGGCTGTTGGCGCCCTTGAGGCGGCGGTCGAGATAGCGGCGATCCCAGTTCGACCTTGGCGGAACGCCTCCTGCGGGCATGCCCAGGATATAGACGGTGGAGTCCCCGTCCCGGACGATCCACCAGGCCGGCCCCGGCTCCCTGGCCTGGACGACCAGTTCCTCGACAATGACCCCGCCGGGGTCTTCTGGAAGGCCCGGAGCCACCTGCCCCGGGGCGGGGGTGGCGACGAGGAGGAAAAGCCCGGCGAGCCAGGCGCGGACGGAAGTCTTCATCATGGGGTCTCCGACCGGGCCAGCCTGCCCATCATTCGGGCGAAATCAGGGCCGCCGCAGGGGCGCGCCGGGGGGCGGAACGCAGACGGGCCGGCCCTTGAAACGATCCCCGACAAGGCTTCCATCCTGTCCGGCCTGGCGACGGAAGACGTTCAGGGCACGGTTATCCGAGGGCGGGATCTCCCCGGCGGCGCAGACCGGAGCCTCGGTGCGGCGGCCCGTCGGGCACTCGCAGACCTCGGTGCGGGCGTCGAGGCGGGTTCCCGGCGCCTTGCAGACCACCGGTGAAAGGCTTCCATCCACCTCCAGGCAGACGGTGGTGACGGCGGCGGCGAGCCAGAGGGCGACAAACATCCGAGGTCTCCTGCACCAGGACGGAACAAGACTCGCAACTTAACCCATTTTCACCGTGTTTCGGGGGTTTCTGGTTTACCCTTACGGGTTCAGGGTGGGTGTGTTGGAGACCCTGATCATGAACCCGATCGCCATCGCCCAGTACGGGCTCGTCGCCGCTTCGAACCGCTTCGCCGAGTCCGCCCAGAAGATTGCGGGCATGGGGGTGGAAGGCGCCAATGTCGACCTCGCCTCCGAGATCGTGGACATGACCCTGGCCAAGACCGCCTTCAGCGCCAATGTCGCCGTCATCAAGACCGCCGACGAGATGCAGGGCGCCCTGCTCAACATTCTCACCTGATCCCGTTCCCGCCGGGTTTTGACAGCGGGCCCTGCGGGGCCTAGCGGTCAGGCATGACCGTCCGCGACCTCTTCCCCACCCGCATCTGCGAGACCACCCTCGCCGGCCAGGCCGGTTTTGACGTCCTCCTCGCCGACCTCGAGGCCGCCTGCCGCATGCTGGAGGCCGAGGACGCCGCCGGGCGCGACTGGTGCCGCCGGAACGGCTATGGCGGCTACACCTCCTACGCCTCCCTCGACGACCTGCCCCGGCGGGCCAGCGTCTTCGACGACCTGAAGCGTCGTCTGGACCGGATCGTGCGCAGCTATGCGAAGGACCTGCACCTCGACCTCGGGTCCGGGCGCCTGAAGATGGACAGCCTTTGGGTCAATATCCTCAAGCCCGGGGCCTCGCATTCCGGCCACATCCACCCGCACAGCGTGATCTCCGGCACGATGTACGTCGCCACGCCGCCCGGCGCCTCGGCCCTGCGGCTGGAGGACCCGCGCCTGCCCCTGATGATGGCCGCCCCGCCCCGCAGCGCCGACGCGCCCGAGGCGGACCGGACCTTCGCGCACCTGACGCCCTCGCCGGGGACCGTCTTCCTCTGGGAGAGCTGGCTGCGCCACGAGGTCCCGCCCAACCGGGCCCGCACCCCGCGCATCTCCATCAGCTTCAACTACGCCTGGGCGTAGGGTCAAGGCCTCAGGCGCCGTTGACCCCCTCACCCGGCTGCGCGGGGAACTCCCCCTGGGAGGGGGAGCAATTGGCTCTGTAATTCCTCCACCTCTTGAGGGGGAGGTGGACCGCGCAGCGGGACGGAGGGGGTCTGCGGGGCCGGCCGCCCTAGCTGTCCAGGAAGCTTCGCAGCTTGCGGCTGCGGCTCGGGTGCTTGAGCTTGCGCAGGGCCTTGGCCTCGATCTGGCGGATCCGCTCGCGGGTCACGCTGAACTGCTGGCCGACCTCCTCCAGGGTATGGTCGGTGTTCATGCCGATGCCGAAGCGCATGCGCAGGACCCGCTCCTCGCGGGGCGTCAGGGAGGCCAGGACCCGGGTGGTGGTCTCGCGAAGGTTGGACTGGATGGCCGCATCGATGGGCAGGACGGCGTTCTTGTCCTCGATGAAGTCGCCCAGGTGGGAGTCCTCCTCGTCGCCGATCGGCGTCTCGAGGCTGATGGGCTCCTTGGCGATCTTCAGGAGCTTGCGGACCTTTTCCAGCGGCATGGCCAGCTTCTCGGCCAGTTCCTCCGGGGTCGGCTCGCGGCCGATCTCGTGCAGCATCTGGCGCGAGGTCCGGACGATCTTGTTGATCGTCTCGATCATGTGCACCGGAATACGGATGGTGCGGGCCTGGTCGGCGATGGACCGGGTGATGGCCTGCCGGATCCACCAGGTGGCGTAGGTGGAGAACTTGTAGCCCCGGCGGTACTCGAACTTGTCCACGGCCTTAATGAGGCCGATGTTGCCTTCCTGAATGAGATCAAGGAATTGAAGGCCGCGGTTCGTGTACTTCTTGGCGATCGAGATGACCAGGCGCAGGTTGGCTTCGACCATCTCCTTCTTGGCCTGCCGGGCCTCCCGCTCACCCTTCTGCACGGTCTGGACGATGCGGCGATACTCGTCGATCGGCACGCCGGACTCGGTGGCGAGGGAGGCGATCTCCTGGCGGATGGTGAGGATCTGGGCGGCTTCGTTCTCGGCGAACTTGGTCCAGCGCACACCGAGGGATTTGACCTGGTCGGTCCAGGCCGGATTCAGCTCTGCGCCCAGATAGGTCTTCAGGAACTCCTGACGGGCGATGCCATAGCTGTCGGCGAGGCGCATCAGCCGGCCTTCCAGGCCCACCAGGCGCTTGTTGATGGCGTAGAGCTGCTCGACCAGGGCCTCGATGCGGTTGTTATTCAGCTTCAGGGTCTTGAGGTGCTGGACGATGGCGCTGCTTGCGGCGGCGTGCGCCGCGCGGTCGGCCTCGGAAAGGTCCTCACCCTTCAGGCGCTTGCCGACCAGCTTGTCCTGCAGGGCGCGGAAGGCGTCGAACTCGGCGGCGATGGCGTCGAGGGTGAGCATCACCCCTTCGCGCAGCTCGCTCTCCATGGCGCTGATGGTCGGACCCGCGCCGTCGTCGAAGTCGTCCTCGTCCTCCTCGCCCTCGGCCTTGGCGACGGCTTCGCCATCCTCGGTCACGTCCTCCGCCTCGGCCAGGGCCTCGGCGGCGGCGCTGACCCCGCCATAGGTCTGCTCCAGGTCGATGACCTCGCGCAGGAGGATCCGCCCGGTGCCAAGTTCCTCCCGCCAGACCATGATGGCCTCAAAGGTCAGGGCGCTCTCGCAGAGGCCGCGGATCATGGTGTCGCGGCCGGCCTCGATGCGCTTGGCGATGGCGATCTCGCCCTCACGGGACAGGAGCTCCACCGAGCCCATCTCCCGCAGGTACATGCGCACGGGATCGTCCGTACGGTCGTAGGCGGCCTCCTTCTGGGTCTCGACGACGGCGGTCTCCTCGCGGACGGCCACCTCGCCGCCCTCGGCGTCCTCTTCAGCCTCGACGACGTTGACGCCCATTTCCGAGAGCATCGCCAGGGTGTCCTCGATGGCCTCGGAGGTGACCTCCTCGGAAGGCAGGACCTTGTTCAGCTCGTCCATCGTGACATAGCCGCGCGTCTTGGCCTGTTTGATGAACTTCTTGACGCCGGCGTCGGTGAGATCGAGCAGGGGCCCGTCGGTCGAGGGGGTCTCGGCGGCTTCGGTCTCGGCGGGGGTGGTGGTCATCAAGGTCTCCGCTTTCCGGACCCGGTGTCCCGGATCCGAAGCTCGAATGGGTCCGGCGCGTCTGCGCCGTCTTCAGGGTTCGTCCTGCCAGTTCCGGATCTGTCGTCGCAGAAGGTCGCGCTCAGTCTTCAGCCTCGAAAACGCGTCCAAAGAAAAGGCTCCACCAAGGTCACCCTTGGCGGTGGACAACGCTTCATCGAGGGCGGCCAGCCTGGAGAGGCGGACGAAAGCCTGCGACCACTGCGATCTTGCACCCTCGAGGGAGACATCCGGTTTCAGGAAGGGCGCGCCCGATTTCGCAGCGGCCCGGTCGATGTCTGTCAGAAGAGTTCCAAAATCTCCACTAGCCAGATGGCGCGCGAGCCCCCGGGTGTCAAGATGTTCAGACTCCAGGCGCAGCCGGATGATTTCCTTGGCCAATCCCGCGAGGGCGGGTTCGCCGAAGCCTGTGGCGGCGAAGGGAGACTCCAGGCAGTCGTCCAGACAGGCCGGATCGGCCAGGACGTGCTTCATCAGGGCCGAGGCGGCAAGGTCCAGGCCCTCAGCGAGGCGGCGGGCCGCCGTGCGTCCCAGGGGCGTCGGCGCCGGGTCGATCCAGTCCCGGCCGGAACCGCGCCCGCGCCGGGGGTAGTCCCCGCCCTGCCGGGGCGGCGGCCGTGACGGCCGGGCGGCCTCGAACCGGGCCAGGAGGTCATCGCGATAGGCTGACTGCAGGTCCCGGTCGGCGATCCGCGAGGCCGCGGCCCGCAGTCGCGCCTTCAGCCCCGCACGGCGCTCGGGGGTGTCCAGGGGCTCGGCCTCCAGCTCCCGGCGGAACAGCATCTCGGAGAAACCCGTCGTCCGGACCAGCTGGCTCCTGAGCGCCGCTGCCCCCTGCTCGCGCAGGACATCGTCCGGGTCCTTGCCCCCCTCCACCACGCTGTAGCGAAAACTTCGACCGGGCGTGAGCAGCGGCAGGGCCCGATCCATGGCGCGGAAGGCGGCCTGACGCCCCGCCCGGTCGCCATCGAAGCATAGCGTCGGCTCCGGGTGCCGGCGCCAGAGCAGCTCCATCTGCTCTTCGGTCAGGGCGGTGCCAAGGGGGGCGACGGCGGCGATCCCGGCCCTCTGGCAGGCAATGACGTCCATATAGCCCTCGACCACCACCAGGGGCGGAGCGGCGTCCGGCGGCGCGGCCGCCAGCAGGCGCCGCGCCTCGGGCAGGCCGTAGAGGGTCCGGCCCTTGTGGAAAAGCTCGGTTTCCGGGCCGTTCAGGTACTTGGCCCGGGCCTCGGGGTCCATGGCCCGACCGCCGAAAGAGAGGATCCGCCCGCGCCCCTCGACGATCGGAAACATGATCCGGTCCCGGAACCGGTCGTAGGGCGCCCCGCCATCCTCGGGCGCGATCAGCAGCCCGGCCTCCACCAGCTCGGCGGGCCGCGCGCCCTTGGCGACGAGATAGTCCTTCAGGCCTGTCCGCCCGCCGGGGGCGTAGCCAAGGCCGAACCGGGCCCAGGCGGCGGCGGGCAGGCCCCGCCGTTCCAGGTAGGCGCGCGCGGCGGCGCCCTGCGGAGCGGCCAGCATGCGGCTGAACCACTGGGCGGCCAGGTCCATCCAGTCTGAAAGTCCCTGGCGTTTCTTCTCGGTCTCGGCGGCGCGGGGGTCCGGCGCGGGCAGGGACAGCCCCGCCTCCGCCGCCAGGCGCTCCACCGCCTCCACGAAGGACAGCCGCTCGCTCTCCTGCAGGAAGGCGATCAGGTCGCCCGTCTTGCCCGACGAGAAGTCGAAAAACTGGCCCTTGTCGTCATTGACGTAGAAGGAAGGGGTCTTCTCCTTCGTGAACGGCGACAGGCCCACGAACTCGCGGCCGCGTTTCTGCAGCTTCACGGTCCGGCCGATGACGTCAGAGGGCCGGAGGCGTGACTTGATCTCGTCGATAAAGGCTTGGTCGAACCGCACCCGCACTAGATAACCTGCGCCCGCCTCCCGCGACAGAGGGCCCCATCGCCACCGACCTCGCCCCGCTGAGCCCGGAGCTCCCCCGCAGGGGAGCAACCGCTCCGCAAGTCCTCCCCCTTTCAGGGGGAGGTGGACCGCGAATGCGGGCCGGAGGGGGGTGCTGAAGGGCTCGCGCGCCCTCAGCGGGGCCGGGGCTCCGGCGTCAGGCGGCGTAGTCCTGCAGGGGGCGGACGTCGAGGGGGCCGTGGGCCATGGCGGTGATGGCCTGGGCCGCCGCAAGGGCGCCCGCCGAGGTGGTGAAGTAGGGGATCTTCATCATCAGGGCGGTGCGGCGGATCTCGTAGCTGTCGGCCAGGGACTGCTTGCCCTCGGTGGTGTTGAAGACCAGCTGGACACCGCCGTTCTTCATGGCGTCGACAATGTGCGGCCGGCCCTCGAGGACCTTGCGCACGTGCTCCACGGCCAGTCCCTGGTCGGCCAGGTAGCTCGCCGTCCCGCCGGTGGCGAGCACCCTGAAGCCCCGCTCGAGCAGCAGGCGGACCGGCTCGACGATCCAGGGCTTGTCGGCGTCCTTCACCGAGACGAAGACCGCGCCGGAAGCCGGCAGGACGGTCCCGCCGCCCAGCTGGCTCTTGGCGAAGGCCCGGGCGAAGGCCGGGCCGGGGCCCTCGCCCTCGCGGCGCCAGTCCAGGCCCATGACCTCGCCGGTGGAGCGCATTTCCGGCCCGAGGACCGTGTCCACCCCGGCGAAGCGGGCGAAGGGGAAGACCGCCTCCTTCACCGCCACATGATCGTAGGGCGTTTCGGCCAGGCCGAAGCCCGTCAGGGCCTGGCCGGCCATCACCTTGGCCGCAATGCCCGCCAGGGGCCGGCCAATGGTCTTGGCGACGAAGGGCACGGTCCGGCTGGCGCGGGGGTTGACCTCCAGCACGTAGATGCGCGGCGCCTCGGAGTGCGGCTCCTCGATGGCGAACTGGACGTTCATCAGGCCCTTGACCCCGAGGGCGAAGGCCATGGCCTCAGTCTGGCGCTTCAGCTCGGCTATGGTCTCGGGTCGAAGGGAGAAGGGCGGAAGGGAACAGGCGGAATCGCCCGAGTGCACCCCGGCCTCCTCGATATGCTCCATTACGCCGGCCACGAAGACGGTCTCGCCGTCGCAGAGGGCGTCGACATCCACCTCGGTGGCGCGGGAAAGGTACTGATCGATCAGCACCGGGCTATCGCCCGAGACCTGGACGGCGGTGGTGATGTAGCGCTCGAGCTGCTCGTCGTCGCGGACGATCTCCATGGCCCTGCCCCCCAGCACATAGGAGGGGCGGATCACGACCGGGTAGCCCACCTTGTGGGCGGCGGCGAAGGCCTCGTCCCGGGAGCGGGCGATGGCGTTGACCGGCTGGGCGATCTCGAGGCGGTGCAGCAGTTGCTGGAAACGCTCGCGGTCTTCCGCCAGGTCGATGGCGTCCGGGGTGGTCCCGAGGATGGGAACGCCGGCCTCCTCCAGGGCCTGGGCCAGCTTGAGAGGCGTCTGGCCGCCGAACTGGACGATGACGCCCATCAGGGTCCCGCGGGACTGCTCGACGGTGATCAGCTCGAGCACGTCCTCGGCGGTGAGGGGTTCGAAATAGAGCCGGTCGGAGGTGTCGTAATCGGTGGAGACCGTCTCCGGGTTGCAGTTGACCATGATCGACTCCACCCCGATGTCGGCCAGGGCGAAGGCGGCGTGGCAGCAGCAGTAGTCGAACTCGATGCCCTGGCCGATGCGGTTCGGCCCACCGCCCAGGATGATCGCCTTGCGCCGGTCCGAGGGCTCGCTCTCGCATTCCGGGGCCTGCCCCAGGGCGCCGGTCTCGTAGGTCGAGTACATGTAGGGGGTCTCGGCGCGGAACTCGCCGGCGCAGGTGTCGATCCGCTTGAAGACCGGCCGTACGCCCAGGGCGCGGCGGGCGGTGCGGACGGCCGCCTCCGACTGTCGGGTCAGGCGGGCCAGGCGGGCGTCGGAGAAACCCTGGGCCTTCAGCGCCCTGAAGGCGTGCGCCTCGGAGGGCAGGCCGCCGGCCCGGACTAGGCCTTCCTGGCGCACGAGGTCGCGGATTTGCCGCAGGATCCAGGGCTCATAGGAACAGGCGCCGTGGACTTCCTCGACGGTCAGCCCATGGCGGAAGGCCTGGGCGATCACCCGCAGGCGGTCAGAAGTCGGAACGCCGAGGGCGCGGACCACCGCAGCCTTGCCCGTCTCGGGATCCGCAGCGCCCTCGATCTCGATCTCGTCCAGTCCGGTGAGGCCGGTCTCCAGGCCGCGCAGCGCCTTCTGGAGACTTTCCTTGAAGGTGCGGCCGATGGCCATGACCTCGCCCACGGACTTCATTGAGGTTGTGAGGTAAGGCTCAGAACCCGGATATTTTTCAAAGGCAAAGCGCGGAATCTTCGTGACGACATAATCGATCGAGGGCTCGAAGGAGGCCGGGGTCGCCCCGGTGATGTCGTTCATCAACTCGTCGAGGGTGTAGCCCACCGCCAGCCGGGCGGCGACCTTGGCGATGGGAAAGCCGGTGGCCTTGGAGGCCAGGGCCGAGGACCGCGAGACCCGCGGATTCATCTCGATCACGACCATGCGACCGTTCTTGGGATTGACGGCGAACTGGACGTTCGAGCCTCCGGTTTCGACCCCGATCTCGCGCAGGACGGCGATCGAGGCCGAGCGCATGATCTGGTATTCCTTGTCCGTCAGGGTCAGGGCGGGCGCAACGGTGATGGAGTCGCCCGTGTGGACGCCCATCGGGTCGATGTTCTCGATGGAACAGACGATGATGCAGTTGTCCGCCTTGTCGCGGACGACCTCCATTTCGTATTCCTTCCAGCCGAGGACGCTCTCTTCGATCAGCACCTCGGTGGTGGGGGACAGGTCCAGCCCGCGCTCGACGATCTCGCGGAACTCCTCGACATTGTAGGCGATGCCGCCTCCGGTTCCCGCCAGGGTGAAGGAGGGCCGGACGATGGCGGGAAGTCCGACGAAATCCAGACCTTCAAGCGCCTCCTCAAGGGTATGGGCGGCCTTGGACTTCGGGCTCTCCAGTCCCAGCTTGTCCATGGCGTCGCGAAACTTCTGGCGGTCCTCGGCCTTGTCGATCACCTCGGCCCGGGCGCCGATCATCTCGACCCCGTAGCGGGCCAGGACGCCGCGACTCTCCAGGGCCAGGGCGGTGTTCAGAGCCGTCTGGCCGCCCATGGTCGGCAGGAGGGCGTCGGGGCGCTCGGCGGCGATGATCTTCTCGACCATTTCCGGCGTGATCGGCTCGACATAGGTCGCGTCGGCCACATCCGGGTCCGTCATGATCGTGGCGGGGTTGGAGTTGACCAGGATGATCCGGTAGCCCTCGGCCCTCAGGGCCTTGCAGGCCTGGACGCCGGAATAGTCGAACTCGCAGGCCTGGCCGATGACAATGGGGCCCGCGCCGATGATCAGGATCGAGGAGATGTCGGTGCGTTTGGGCATGGAAACACTCGCGCGCAGGGCCAGCGCGCGCGCCTGCGCGCTGCGTCCCGGCCGGATTGAAGGCTAAGGCGCCCGTTTAGAGGGGGACTCGGGACGGTGCAAGCGGCGATGCCCGGACCGATGGCCCGGCGGGCCTCCGCCCACAGAAAAAGGGGCTCAAGAGTAGACCGCCAAAGAAAAACGGGCCGGCGTTTCCGCCGACCCGTTGAAGAGGTTCCCTTTCGGGACGAGGTCAGACGGACAGGTTGCCCGCAGACATCTTCCCGCTGCGCTTGTCGCGCTCGAGCTCGTAGTTCACCTTCTGACCTTCATTGAGCGAGCGGAGGCCCGCACGCTCAACGGCGGAGATGTGCACGAACACATCGGGGCCGCCCTCGTCAGGTTGAATGAAGCCGTAGCCCTTGGTTCCGTTGAACCACTTCACGGTGCCGGTAGCCATATTGATCGATCGTCCTTGATGTATAGGCCCGCAACCCCGGAGTTGGGGCGCACGGGATCAAAAGTCGAAGGAGGTCGGAAGCAGGCCCGCTGCGTCAGAAGAAGCGTCGAAAAAGCAGCCGAACCTACGAGATTTGACGAGGTACTATGGACGAAGTCGCCCCTTCTGGCAAGCGGCCCGCTTTCCAGCCTCCTCTGAGGAGATCGGTGCGAAGCCCTGTGAGGCGCAAGGGCGGTTGAGCCGCCCCTCCGCCTGGCCCTGCTTCAGGCCCGGGCGGCGTCCATGAGGTCGGCGAAACGCTGGAAAAGGTAGAGAGAATCCGTCGGTCCGGGTGAGGCTTCGGGGTGATGCTGGACGGAGAAGACCGGGCGACCGGTCAGGGCGATGCCGGCGTTGGTCCCGTCGAACAGGGAGACGTGGGTCTCCTCCACGCAGGCCGGCAGGCTTTCCCGGCTGACGGTGAAGCCATGGTTCATGGAGACGATCTCCACCTTGCCGGTGGTCAGGTCCTTGACCGGATGGTTCGCCCCGTGATGGCCCTGCTCCATCTTCTCGGTCTTCGCGCCGAGGGCGATGGCCAGCATCTGGTGGCCAAGGCAGATGCCGAACACCGGCGTGCCGGAATCCGCAAGCCTGCGGATCTGCGGGACGGCGTAGCTGCCGGTGGCCGCCGGGTCGCCGGGTCCGTTGGACAGCATGACGCCGTCGGGCTTGAGGGCGAGGATCTCCTCGGCGGAGGCTGATGCCGGAACGACGGTGACCCGGGCGCCGAGCGAGGCCAGGGCGCGCAGGATGTTCCGCTTCACACCGAAGTCCATGACCACGACGTGGTAGCGGTCCTGGGCTGGCCGGGCATAGCCCTCGGGCCAGTCGTAGAGGCCCTCCTCCCAGGTGAAGGCCTGGCGGCAGGTGGCGTCCTTGGCGAGGTCGAGGCCGACGATCCCGGCCCAGTCGGCCGCCTGCCGGCGCAGGGCGGCCAGGTCGAAGCGTCCGTCCGGATCGTGGGCGATGACGGCGTGGGGCATGCCCTGCTCACGGATCCGGCGGGTCAGGGCGCGGGTGTCGACCCCGGAAAGGCCGATCACGCCCCGGCGCGCCATCCAGGCCTCGAGGTCGGACTCCGCGCGCCAGTTGGCCGGCGGGGTCGGGGCATCGCGGAAGATGGCGCCCCGGGCGGCGGTGGCGGAATCACCCGTCACCTGCTCGAGGTCCTCGGTATTGACCCCGACATTGCCCACATGGGGGAAGGTGAAGGCCACGATCTGGGCCATGTAGGAGGGGTCGGTGAGGATCTCCTGGTAGCCGGTCATGGCGGTGTTGAAGCAGACCTCGCCCACCGCCGCGCCGGTGGCGCCGCAGCCTTCACCCTGCAGGACGGTTCCGTCAGCCAGGACCAGGACGCCCGTGACGCCGGGGAGGAGTTCGCTCATGGCAGGCCGCTCCAGTGGCAGGGTGGGGGCTCGCAAAAAGGCGGGCGAGGATGCATCCGGCCCGCCCTCCGGCCGTTCGGGGTCTGGTAATGACTCGCGGCGGGCCGGTCAATGCGGCGCACCGGCGCAAGCCCTGCGGAGAGACCCATGTCCGAGACCGTCTTCATCGATCCCGACCGCGAGGCCTGGGCGATCTTCAAAGG
>JBJTEN010000217.1:0-3138 GCA_046092925.1 Phenylobacterium sp.
GGCGTAGGCGGCAGCCTCGGTCAGTTCCGGGATGACGGCTCCATTGGCGCCAACTGCTCGGTCTTTAACTTCAACCCCTTCAACTACTACCAGACCCCGCAGGAGCGCTGGGGCGGTTCGGCCTTCGCCACCTACCAGGTGATGGACAATGTCGAGGCCTACGCCAACCTGCTCTACTCGAAGACCAGCGTGCGCGCGCAGATCGCCCCCTCGGGCATCTTCGGCGAATCCTTCTTCGTGCCGATGAGCAATCCCTTCCTCACGGCGTCCGCCCGGAACACCATCATCACCCAGGCCAACGCCGCCCGGACGGCCGGCACCCTGCTGGCCAGCAACTGGCGGGACCTGAACGCCAACGGCGTGGTCGACGTGGCCGACGATGTCAGCCTCGTGATCCGTCGCCGGACCGGCGAGCTGGGCGAGCGGTCGACGACCTACCAGAACACCGCCTTCCAGTTTAACGCCGGGTTCCGCGGCGAGTTCCTGGATTCCTGGAACTGGGACGTGTTCGTCCAGCACGGCCAGTCCGACCGGACCAACATCGACGCCGGCTATACCAGCAAGACCAACTTCGCCACCGGCCTGGACGCCATCCCCGGCCCCGACGGCAAGCCGGTCTGCCGGTCCAGCAGCAGCTGCGTTCCGATCAACGTCTTCGGCGGGTACGGCACCATCACCGGAGCCCAGATCAGGTATGCCGGAGCCACCGCCCTGGAGCAGGAGACCTACCGCCAGACCATCTTCGGCGGCTCCATCACCGGGGCCCTGGACTCCCTGAAGATCCCGACGGCGGCCCTGCCCGTCCAGTGGAGCTTCGGCGCCGAGTACCGTGAGGAAGTCGGCGAAACCGTTCCGGACGAGTGCAAGAAGCTGGCTCCCACCAGCTGCCTTGGCGGCGCCGGCGGCAACGTCCTGCCGATCAAGGGCGGGTTCGACGTCTACGAAATCTACGCCGAAACCATTGTCCCGGTCCTCAGCGACGCGCCCTTCGCCAAGTCTCTCGACATCGAGCTGGGCGCCCGCTTCGCGGACTACAACCCCTCCGGCTCGAACACGACCTGGAAGGCCGGCGTAACCTGGGAGCCGGTCGACGGCGTCCGCTTCCGCGCCATGCAGCAGCGGGCGGTGCGTGCGCCGAACGTCGGCGAACTGGCCGCCCCGATCCGCACCGGTCTTGACAACGCCACCTTCGACCCCTGCTCGGTCTTCAACGCCGCGGCCCTGGCGGGGAACGCCACCCTCCGCGCCCGTTGCATCTCCACCGGCATGACGGCGGCCCAGGTCGGCACTGTCCAGGACATCGTCTCGGCGCAGATCACGACCTTCGAAGGCACCAACCTGCAGAAGCTGCCCAAGCCGGAGACGGCGGACACGACCACGGTCGGCCTTGTCTGGACCCCGGACTTCATCCCGGTCGTCTCGCGTCCCTTCCTCTCGGTGGACTACTACAAGATCCGCGTCGAGGACTGGATCGGCACCTTCGGCGCCCAGGAAGTCCTGGACGCCTGCTATGGTCAGGGTGCGGTCGGCCAGTGCGCCAAGATCTCGCGTCTCAACGGCGACCTGGCGACCCCGGGCTCGGGCGTCATCCTGCTGACCGAGAACCTGGAGTATCGGGTGTCTGAGGGCGTCGAGTTCTCCGGCGGCTTCGGTCTCTCGCTCGCGGATCTGGGCGGTGAGGAGTCCTGGGGCCGGCTGCAGTTCAGCCTGTCCGCCAACTACTACCTGGCCAACGAGTTCCGTTCGGACTCGAGCCTGCCCAAGGTGGACTGCCTCGGTTACTTCGGAAACCAGTGCAACAACCCGACCCACGAGGTGCGGTTTGTCCAGCGGACCAACTGGGCCGTCGGCGACTTCAACCTGGGTTACCAGTGGCGCTACCAGGACGCGGTGAAGATCGAGGAGGCCCAGAAGGCCGCCACCTTCTCCAAGTTCCGGCAGTTCGACGCCTTCCACTACCTGGACCTGAACGGCTCCTGGGCGGTCAACGACGCGATCCGCCTGAGCGCCTCGGTGAAGAATGTCTTCAATGAAGAGCCGCCGATCGTCGGTAACGAAGCTGCTGACACCACGTCCAACAGCGGAAACACCCTGCCCCAGAACTACGACACCCTGGGCCGGGTCTTCGCGGTGGGCCTGAACGTCCGCTTCTAAGCTCTACGACGACCAACCTACTGGGGGGCGGCGGATCCTATCCGCCGCCCCCTTTTGCTATCCGGAGGCGAAGGTGCAGGCAGTTCAGTGGGCCGAGGCGGCGCGGGCGGCAGCGCGGACAGGGCGATGGCTCGAGGCCGAGGACCTCTGGCGCAAGGTGCTGGGCGCAGACGCCCGCCATCCCGAGGCCCTGTACAGCCTGGGGGTCCACGCCTTCCAGGCTGGCCGGCTGGAGGAGGCCGTCCTCCTCCTCCGGCGGGCCTGCGAGGCCGCCCCGGGCGAGGCGACGGTCTGGGTCTTCCTTTCGGCAGTTCTGAAGGCCGCCGGTCAGGCCGAGGAGGCCTGGGAGGCTATCCAGGGGGCTCTGGTCGCTGATCCCTATTCCCTGGCCGCCCTGCTGGCCAGGGCCAGCCTCCTGGAGGAGACCGGCGGGCGGACTGCGGCCGTCGCGACCTATCGCAACGCCCTGAAGGTCGCCCCGCCCTCACAGCACTGGCCCGGCCACCTCCGCGACCAGCTGGAGTACGCCTCCCGCCTGGTGGAGGCCGAGACCCGGGCCTACCAGGACGATCTCCTTCAGAACCTGGACGGCCTGATCCGCCAGGCCCAGCCGGCGGACCGGCCGCGCTGGCGGGAGGCTCTGTCCATCATGGCGGGCGCCAGCCGACCCTACCTCTCCGACGCCAACCAGCTCTATGTGCCGCGGCTGCCCGCAATCCCCTTCTTCGACCGGAGTCACTTCCCCTGGATCGAGGCGCTGGAGGCGCAGACGGACGGGATTCGCCGGGAGCATAGGTGATGTAGGGATTGAAGGCCCCCTGGGCCGTGGCGAGGGCGGCCTCCAGCTCCCGGCGAATCCCGTCCGATGAACCGGGCGTAGATCTGATCCATCCATCGGCCGAAGGCGGCGCGCTGGGTGTCCGGGAGCTGGAGGCCGCCCTCGCCACGGCCCAGGGGGCCTTCAATCCCTACATCACCTATGCT
>JBJTEN010000218.1:0-2687 GCA_046092925.1 Phenylobacterium sp.
CTGCGCAGAGGCCTGCGGCGTCCTGCGCCGCCTGCAGGAAGGCACGGTGGAGTACACCAAGCAGCGCAAGCAGTTCGGCGTGCCGATCTCGTCCTTCCAGGTGCTGCAGCACCGCATGGTCGACATGTTCATCCAGCTCGAACAGTCGATCTCGATGACCTACATGGCCACCATCCGCCTGTCCGACAGCGACGCCGAGCGGGCCAAGGCGGCCTCCGCGGCCAAGGTCCAGATCGGCAAGGCCTGCAAGTTCGTCGGCCAGAACGCCATCCAGCTTCACGGCGGCATGGGCATGACCGACGAGATGGCTATCGGCCACTACTTCAAGCGCGCGACGATGATCGAGGGCCTGTTCGGCTCCACCGACCATCACTTGGCGCGTTACGAGGCCCTGTCGCTCGGCGCGGCGGCCTGAAGCTCGGCCGCCAGGCGCGCGCGCTCGGCGGCCATCTCGGCGCGGAAGCCCTCGGTGGACCAAAGGCGATAGTCCCCGGTCGCGTAGGCTTCCGCATTCCGCCGGTAGAGGAAGGCGTTCAGCCGGTTCGCCAGGGTGTTGTCCCGGGTGCGGGTGACCGCGCCCGGAGACCCCATGACGATCGAGCAGGGCGGGATCACCGTCCCCTCCTTCAGGAAGGCGCCGCCCGCCACGATCGAGCCGGCCCCGATCCGGCATCCGTCCATGATGGTGGCGCCAATGCCGATCAGGCAGGCCTCGCCAATGTCGCAGCCGTGCAGGGTCACGTGATGGGTGATCGAGCAGTCGGCCCCCACGAAGGTCCCGGTCCCTGCGCCGACGTGGATCATCACGAAGTCCTGGATATTGGCCCGCGGGCCGATCACCACCCGGTCGCTCTCGGCGCGGACCACCACATTGCACCAGACCGAGGCGCCGGGGTGGATCTCGACCTCGCCGAACAGCCGGGCCGAGGGGTCGATCCAGGCCGCGCCCAGGTCCTTCACGTCCGGTCCGAGAAAGGGTCCGCTCAACTTCGCCTCCGTTTGGCCCAGCCTCGCCCGGCGGCCGGCGGCTGACAAGTCGCCAGGCGGGGGCGGAAAGGCGTTGCCCTGCGCCCCGAAGCGGGCGAAAGCCCCGGCATGACCCCGCGCGACTTTGGCCTGATGACGCTGGTCTGCCTGATCTGGGCGGCCAACTCGATCATCTCCAAGCTGGTCATCGCCAATCTCCACGCGCCCCCCATGTTCTACGCCGCCCTGCGCTTCGCCGTTGTGCTGGCGGTGGTCTGGCCCTGGCTGCGCAACGTTCCCCGGCCCCTCTGGCGGATGATCCTGGTCGGGCTGTGCATGGGGTGCGGCACCTTCGCCCTGGTCTTTTTCGCGCTTGAGACCGCCAGTCCCTCGGCGGTGGCCATTGTCAGTCAGCTGGGCGTCCCCATCACGGCGGTCCTGTCCTGGTTCCTGCTCGGCGAGAGGCTCGACGCCCGGCGGATCGCCGGAACGGCCATGACCCTGGCGGGCGTGGTGCTCGTCATGTGGAACCCCGACGGCCTGCACATGTCCGCGGGCCTGCTTTTTGTCGTGGCCTCGGCGGTGATCGGCTCCTTCGGGGCCGTGCTGATGAAGCAGATCGAGGGGGTGAAGCCTCTCCAGTTCCAGGCCTGGGTGGGCCTGACCTCGGTCATACCGACCCTCGCCTACACCCTGTCCTTCGAGACCGGCCAGGCGGCGGTGACCCTCGCCAACCCCTGGGCCCTGGGGGCCGCCGTCCTGTTCTCGGGCCTTGTCGTCTCGGTGCTGGCCCACACCCTCTACTACACCCTGATCCAGCGCTATGAGGCCACCCTGGTCTCGCCCCTCACCCTGATGACGCCCATCTTCACCATCGCCCTCGGCGTGGTGTTCACCGGCGATGTGGTCGACTTGAGGATGGCGATCGGCGCCGTACTCGCCATGATCGGGGTGCTCGTCACCGCCTTCCGGTTCAACCAGCTGGCGCGCCTGGTCCTCGTCTTCGGGCGCGGCGACGGCTAGGCCTGTCCAGCCGCCGTTGACCCCCTCACCGACCTTCGGTCGGAGCTCCCCTTGGAGCAGCAATTGGCTCGCGAATTCCTCCCCCTCTTGAGGAGGAGGTGGACCGCGAAGCGGGCCGGAGGGGGTCTTCTGAGACAGGGATTGCGCGGCCAAAATCCGGATGCGGCGGCGGCCGATTGGCCTTAGCCTCCGGTCCATGGACTTCATCGACGCCCCGTCGCCGAACTTTGACGCCCGGACCGCCCCGCCGGACATGATCGTCCTGCACTACACGGGCATGGAGAGCGGCGAGGCGGCGCTTGAGCGGTTGCGCGATCCCACACCCGGCGGGCGGGTCAGCGCCCATTACCTGGTGGAGGAGGACGGCCGCGTCTTCCGGCTGGTGGACGAGGCGCGCCGCGCCTGGCACGCGGGCGTCGCGTCCTGGAAGGGGGAGCGGGATATCAACAGCCGCTCCATCGGCGTCGAGATCGTCAATCCCGGCCATGAGTTCGGCTATCGGGATTTCCCGGAGCCACAGATCGCCGCTGTGATCACCCTTCTCGGCGACATCCGCACCCGCTGGACCATCGCCGACGGCGACATCGTCGGGCACTCCGACGTGGCGCCGGCCCGCAAGCAGGATCCGGGCGAGCGGTTTCCCTGGAAGCGGCTGGCGGAAGCCGGACACGGCCTTTGGGTGGAGCCGCCGCCGGCCC
>JBJTEN010000219.1:0-2696 GCA_046092925.1 Phenylobacterium sp.
GCCATCTCCCTGTTCCTGGCCGAGGCCGGCGCCGACGTGGCGGTGAACTACCGCTCCGACGCGGACGCCGCCGAGGAGACCGCCGCCGAAATCCGCGCCCTGGGCCGCACGGCGCGCACCTACGCCGCTGCGGTCGAGGACTTCGACCAGGACGCCGCCATGGCCGAGGCCGTGGTGCGCGACTTCGGGGGGGTCGACATCCTGGTTAACAACGCCGGCATCGCCAGCCGCGGCCAGTCTGTGGCCGACACGGACCCGGCCGAGATGGAACGGGTCGTCCGCGTCCACGCCTTCGGCCCGCACTATCTCTGCAAGCTGCTGATCCCGCAGATGCGCACCCGCGGCCGGGGCGACATCATCATGATCTCGTCTGTCGCCACCATGGGCATGGCGGCGCGCGGCGGGCCCTACAACATGGCCAAGGCGGCCATGGAGGCCCTGGCCCTCACCGTCGCCAAGGAAGAGCGCGCCCACGGGATCCGCTGCAACATCGTCGCCCCGTCCCTGACCGTCACCGAGATGGGCAAGCGCCTGACCAAGGCCACCACGGGCATCGCCGACATCCATGAGCTGGACGCCCGCTCGCCCTTCGGACGGGTCTCGACCCCCGAGGACGTGGCCGCCGCCGTGACCTGGCTGGTCTCGTCCGCCAATCCCTACGCCAACGGCCAGAAAATCAACATCAACGGCGGGGGTTAAGGGGCTCCGGAAGAAGGACGCCGTCCACCAGGAGATCCAGATGGCGCGCGATCAGGGTCTCTCTCTCCACCCAGGGAAAGTCGCCCCGGGCGAGAAAAAGCGAGACCAGGCCATGCAGTCCCGCCCAGAGAGACTGGGCGAGGAGCCGGGGATCACCGGGGCGGGTCAGGCCAAGCTCGACCAGGCGCGCCAGTCGCATCTGGAACCCATCGAAGGTCGTCAGGCCCGCCGCCAGTAGGCGCGGATCCGGGACCTCGTCATCGGACTTTCGCTTCTCCAGCATGAAGGCCACGCGATAGGCGGCCGGCCTCTCCAGGCCAAAGTCGACATAGGCCCGGCAGACACGCAGCAGGGCGTTGCGGTCCGTCACGGCGTCCTCGGGCAGGGCGCGCATGCGCTGCTCCAGCTCTTCGAAGGCCCGCTCGGACAGCTCCGCCAACAGGTCGTCCCGGCTTTGAAAGTAGGCATAGAGCGCAGGCTGGGAGATGCCGACCATCCCGGCGATATCGCGGGTCGAGACATCTGAGACCCCGCGCTCCGAGAACAGACGCAGCGCTGTTTCGAGGATCTCTTCGCGGCGCTCGAATCCGCGTCCCCTCGGCTTTCGGGTCGAACGAACCGGCGCAGAAATCATGACGTCGAATTCATCTGGATGACCCCGGGCCCAACTTGACAACGAGGCTTTCCTTATCAGTGATAAGCGTAGAGTGATAGTTTTACCGGTGCATCGCCATGGCTCCGCCCTTCCCACGCCTGCGGCCTCCCATCGCCCTTTCGGCGTTGCTGGCCTCGGGCCTTCTGGTCCTCGGGGCCTGCAGCCCTGCCGAAGATCCGGCCCCACCCCCGCCGCCGGCGGTTGAGACCGCCCTCGTGGAGCCTGACAGATCGGGTGGCGGCCTGACCCTCAGCGGCGCCCTGGAGCGGCAGAGGGAAATGAACCTGTCCTTCCGGGTCGGGGGGGTGATGACCGCGCTCGCCGTCGATACCGGAGACCCGGTGTCCGCCGGTCAGGTACTGGCCCGGATCGATCCGGCGGCGGTGAACGCCCGGGTCACCCAGGCCGAGGCGGACCTGGAGCGCGCCCGCCGGGACCTGCGTCGGGACGAAGCCCTCTTCGCCCAGGGATATGTCAGCACGCAGCGGCTGGAGGATCGCCGCACCGCCGTGACGGCCGCCCAGGCGGCCTATGACGCCGCCGCCTTCGACAGTCGATGGTCGCGGCTGATCGCACCCGCCAGCGGCGTGGTCCTCGAAAGGCTGGCCCAGGCCGGCGAAGTGCTCCAGCCCGGACAGGCCGTCCTGCGGGTCGCCGACCTTTCCAGCCCCCTCGTCCTGCGGGTCCCGGTGGCGGATCGCGACATAGGCCGGGTCTCCGTCGGACAGGAGGTCAAGGCCATGATCGACTCCCTGCCGGGCGAGGCGCTCACCGGAAGGGTGGCCAGGGTGGGCCAGGGCGCAGACCCGCGCACCGGCGCCGTGACGGTGGAGATCGAAGTTCCCGGCCGGCCGGATCTGCGGAGCGGCCTGACCGCCAAGGCGGTCTTCCCGGCCGCCAGCGGCGTCCAGGACGTCGTCCGTGCGCCCGCAGAAGCCGTGATCGAGGCCAGCGGCCAGAAGGCCTATGTCTTCCGCCTCAAGGGCGAGCGGGTGACCCGCACACAGGTCGTCTTCCTCGGCTTTGACGGCGACCATGCGCGCCTTCGCGGCCTTACCGCGGGCGACCGGGTGGTCACCGCCGGCGGCGGCTTCCTCAGCGATGGCGAGCGCGTCCGCATCGCCGACGCCAGCGCCCTGACCGGCGCTCTCAAATGAACCTCGATATCGCCGGCTTCGCGGTTCGCCGCTGGCAGTTCACCCTCGTCGCCTTCGCCCTGCTGGCGGCCCTGGGGATCAACGCCTTTCTTTCGACCCCGCGGTCGGAGGACCCGCACTTCCCCCTGCCGATCGTCATCGTCCAGGCGGTCCTGCCTGGCGCCGAGCCGGCCGAGGTGGAGCAG